>DXGG01000092.1 GCA_019114015.1 Candidatus Onthomorpha intestinigallinarum
TGTACAGACTTTCAAGAGAACTGAACCTTTGCGAAAGAAATCAGGCAGACATGAAGGCTGCAATGGAGATAAGCCTCAGGTTGAGGGAATATTTTCCCGATGACCCTATTGCGGGAGACTTCGCCCTGTTCGGCTACGGTGTAAGCGGGCAATCATTATAGACATTTGAGTATTACGTCCTCTATCTCCCTCTTGAAAAGAGAGTTGTATCCCTGATGGGAATACACTATCCTGCCCTTGCGGTTCACTACGAATATGGTGGGGTAATAACGCACCAGATACATCTGTTCCAATTGTCTGTCGGTCACATGACATACGTCAAAGCTCACACCTATATCCTTTACGAAGGAATGCATCTGCTCCGTCGTCAAATCCTTGTCCACGGGATTTATGGCGACAACCTTGAATCCCTGCTGTCCGTATTCCCTGTAAAGCTGTTCCAGATCTTTCATCACCATAAGACAGGGACTGCACTGATTGTAGAAGAAAAACAGCACATACACATTGCCGTATAGTTCCTTTGTGTCTATCTTGCGGTTGTCAATGTCTGTAATGACAAAATCCTGCACGGCCGTTCCGTATGCAAACGAACTCTGTTTCTTTTCCTGTTCTTCCCATTCCCTTTTCAAGGCGGAATAACTCTTGTGTCTAAGATTAAAGAGGCTGTTCTTGTCGTTGAATATAAACTTGTTGGTATGTATGGCTATGTTCGGTTCCACGCTTTGGACGTTTATCACATACCTTTTCTCATCCACCACCTTGTCTTCCATGTCCACCGACCTTATCTTCATGTCCTTGCGCATGGGCATGTAGTCTTTTTGCCTTATATAATGGAGTTGCGTTGTGGTTGTCATTATGTCCTCATTGTTTTCAATGCTTTCGGTCTTCACCGTGTAGCATTTATCTCCGCAAATCACCGTATCGGACAATTTGAAGGTCTTTATCTTTTTGTCGTTCAGCCTGAAGACATCTTTTATTCTTGCGAATTCGGGCAGTATGTTTTTATTCAGCATCGGCACTATCCTCTTGTAATCTTCCCTCAGGTACTGTTCCGCAAGGTTTTCCCTGATTTTGACTATCGTAAGATTTTTCTTGTTGCCTATTATCTGCCTGAATTTGGAACCGTTCCTGAATATGGACATGTTTATCTTCAACGGCATCCTGCTCCATCGTCCGTTTTTCCTGAAATATACTTCATGGGAAAGGGTGTCGCTCTTTCCGTTCTCGCACTTTATGACTTCGGCGGTATAGTATGCGGTGGATATGTCTTTGCAAACCCTGTTGGTGCTGTCGCAAATCTGTCTGAGAGTCTGGCCGCAAACAGTAAGGGAAATAAAAGAAAAAACGAAAAGAAAGACAACTTTGTTCATAATTGCAGTATTCTATTTAAAAAGAACGTGTGACATGGTCATATATTGCGTTTTTTGAATAAATGGCAGGTTTATTCAAACGACATATCTATTTCATATCTTAACTATCATAAGGTACTTCCTATTACTAACCCTGACAGCAAATGGCGAAGGGAAGGTTACGAATGCGCTGTTTCTCCAATTAATTTTTTACAAAAAAAACCGAGTTGTAATCCTTACAGTCAAATGGAATCTATATATTGTCATTTACAGAAATTATTGTTTAGTTTCAAAAAAAACATTGCAAGGTACATTTTTTTTCTTACCTTTGTAAGTAGTTTTCTTGTCATCCAAATCACCCGACAGGACAGGGCATGGTATAAGAAAACCAAAATAAACGAATAATTGAAAAACGTATGCAAACACTGTTACGATATTGTATTTTTTTTGTTTGGCGATGTCTTCGACAGAACCGTGAACACTATCGGTGTTTTGTGCAGTTTGCATTCGGATAAACAAAATCATTGAAAGCCCATGGAAAAAGATGCCGAAAAACACCTTTATTTCACAACGAGAGACTAATTGATCAAAGTACCCTTGCAAGAGGTGATTTACTTTGAAACCGATGGCAATTATTCCTCAATATACTTCCGTAACGGTTTACATTCCCAAGTGCTTGCAAGCCTTACTACGATAGAAAACCTGATAAAAAACTCTTTTCTTATGTCCCGGCAACAGTCCAAACCTGTTTTCATACGTATAGGACGCAGGTTTATCGTGAATATAGAATGCATATTCCATATCAATGTATTGAAACAGAAACTGGTTTTGAGCGACTTTCGCTTTGCTTCTTCATACGAGCTCAACGTGCCCAAGGAAGCATTGAAAAACCTTAAGAATATTTACACTCCAAAACAGAAATGACCATGATAATAGGACGGGAAGGCGAGCAGAAAATGCCTATAAACGACAGAACTGTTTCCAGACAGCATCTGGAAGTGACGCCCTTGCAGGACGGACGATACAAGATAAGAAATATTGGTAAAAACGGCACTTTCGTGAACGGTGTAATGATAGATGAATGCATCGTAAGTGCAGATACAGAACTGCGGCTCGGTTCGACGTTCAAGGCCAGCCTGCATCAACTGATGACCGGCAAACCTGCACCTGCACGCACTGACATATCGCATTTGAAAGGAATATACGAACGCTATTCAAAGGACAAGGCAGAACTACGTAAGGCTCAAATGCGCGTAACCTATTATCGTTACCTTGCCACCGGTCTTATGGTGCTGTGTGGCGCTCTTGGTTACATCACACGGGAATACGATAATTTCAAATCCATCCGTACAATTGCCATATTGCTTTTTGTCCCTATCGGAATCGTTCTTATAATATATACTACCCTATACCAAAAAAGGCTGGTCAAAGAACAACCGGATAAAGAGAACAGCCTTGTCAACAAATTCAAGACCGACTATGTATGTCCCAAGTGCAAGAAATTTCTTGGAGACCAGCCCTATGAGGGCATAGTTCAGCAGGGCCGTTGTCCCTACTGTTATACGCTATGGAAGAAAGAATAAAAAGCAGAAAAACATATAAAAATATGAAACAAACAGAAGAAACGCAACAAACGGACTATATGGATTCCGCCATTGACGTGGAAGCCGGAGCGGAGTTGTGCTCCGGAAGATACAAACTGTTGAAAGTACTCGGTCAGGGAGGCTTCGGAATAACATATATGGGTTTGCATACCGGCCTGGGAAAGACCGTCGCTATAAAGGAATACTTCCCTAAAGACGTCTTCCGAAGAATGGAGGACGGAACT
>DXGG01000093.1 GCA_019114015.1 Candidatus Onthomorpha intestinigallinarum
ACATTGTCCTTCAGGACGGTATCGTGATAGAGGATTCATACAACAAGAACAGAAAAATCATTTAATCAAAACACGCAAACGACAATGGGCAACTTGATTTCCATAGCCTTAAAGGCATTAGGCAACAACAAAATGAGATGTTTTCTGACCATGCTCGGCATAATCATAGGCGTCAGCTCGGTGATTGTAATGCTTGCAATAGGTCAGGGAAGCAAGGAAAGCATAAAGGAACAGGTAAGTGAAATGGGCAGCAACATGATAATGATTCATCCCGGCAACATGAAACGTGGAGGCGTTGCCCAGGATGCTTCTTCAATGCAAAGCCTTAAATTGAAGGATTACGAGAACCTCAAGGAAGAATGCGAATACATCTCAGCCATAAGTCCGGTGGTAAACAGCAGCGGGCAGTTGATTTACGGTGCGAACAATCATCCATGTTCGGTAAACGGATGCAACGAGGATTATCTGGAGATACGGAAATACAAGATAAACAGCGGGGAAATGTTCACTCAGGAAGACATAAGGACGGCCGCAAAAGTGTGTGTCGTAGGCAAAACCGTGGTGGACAAACTGTTCACCGACGGAGAAGAACCCTTGGGAAGAACAATCCGTTTCGGCTCCATACCTCTTACGATAGTAGGAGTACTTGAATCGAAGGGCTACAACAGCATGGGGCAGGACCAGGACGATTGCGTCATTGCACCATATACCACCATACAAAAAAGAGTATTGGCCATAACGCATCTGCAAAGCATATTCGCTTCCGCCATAAGCGAAGAACTGACCGACAAGGCAACGGAAGAAATGACCAAAATACTCAGGCGAAACCATAGAATAGAAACGGATGATACGGATCTGGACGATTTTGAGATACGTTCACAGGAAGAACTGGCTACAATGATGAGTTCGATGAGCGACATAATGACCATACTTTTGAGTTGCGTTGCAGGCATCTCACTGATAGTTGGCGGAATAGGCATAATGAACATAATGTATGTCTCGGTAACGGAACGAACCAAGGAAATAGGACTGAGAATGAGCGTAGGAGCAAGAGGAAAGGATATTCTGTTCCAGTTTCTGGTCGAGTCAATAATAATATCCATTGCAGGCGGAATATTGGGCATTGTTTTCGGAATAGCAGTTTCATCATTTCTTGCCATATTCAGCACGTGGCGTATTTCAATATCGGTTTTCTCGATAATACTAAGCTTTTTGGTCTGCAGCATAGTCGGCATATTTTTCGGCTGGTACCCTGCTAAAAAAGCCGCAAGGCTGAATCCTATAGAGGCAATAAGATACGAATAAGACCAAAATATGAATTATTACAATAAAAGCAATACGACAAAATGCACTATATTTGCAAAACAAATCCTTACGAGATGTCGCACAAAAGAAGCATGATAGTAATCCTGCATTTTCTGATATGGCTGCTGGTGATACTTTTTCCCCTCATTCCGCCATTGCATCACCGCGCAATCGACCGGGAATTCGTAATACTGCATTCCATAAATGCTTCTATGATGCTCGTATGTTTTTATTCCAACTATTTGCTTTTCATCGACAAATTCCTGTTTGAAAAAAAATTCACGAAATTCATAAGCATAAATATCCTGATGATATTGGCATTCGCCTTGACAAACCATATTTGCGTAGGTATCATTGCGGACAAAGAACGCGGGAACATACCATTCGGACTGAATCTTGTGATGATACTGCGAAATTCGCTTTCACTCTTGCTTACACTCGGCATCTGCATAGGAGCGAAAATGAGCATCAAATGGCTTGAAACCGAAAAGGAACGCGAAAGAATAGAAAAACTCAAGGCCGAATGCGAATTGCAAAATCTGAAAAACCAGATGAATCCTCACTTCCTGATAAATACGTTGAACAACATATACGCTCTTGTAGGCATTTCGCAGGAGAAAGCCCAAGATGCAATACAGCAACTTAGCAAACTGTTGAGATACGTGCTCAGAGTGGACGGACACAATCTTGTTCCGCTTGTTCAGGAAACGGATTTTCTAAAAAGCTACATAGAACTGATGAAGCTGCGTCAGGGAAACAACGTGACGATAGAACAGAACATAGAGATAAACGACAGAACGGACAAGATGATAGCCCCGCTCATACACATAAGTCTTATCGAAAACGCATTCAAACACGGAATAAACTCCGGAGGAAAGTCGAAAATAATCATAAACATACGGGAAACCGAAAAAGGAATAAGCACACTGATAAAAAACACTTATTTTCCCAAGGACGAAACTGACAAATCCGGCAGCGGAATAGGACTGCAACAAGTAGAAAAAAGGCTTAAACTGCAATATCCCTCAAAATACGAATACGAACACAAGATAGAAAACGGATATTACATTGTGAAATTGGACATAACCGTATAGTCAAAACATAATTCCGACATGCAACTGACCTGCATAGCAATCGACGATGAGCCTCTGGCGTTAAGCCTCATGGATTCTTACATCAAAAAGACATCCTTTCTGGAAGGCTTGGGTTGTTTCAATTCCGCACTTGAGGCTTTGGAAACTATAAAAACACAAAAACCCGACATTATATTCCTGGACATACAGATGCCCAATCTGAACGGTATGGATTTTGCGAAAAACATAGACGAAGACTCCAAAATAGTCTTTACAACGGCTTTTGACCAATATGCCATAGAAGGCTACAAGGTGAACGCCTGCGACTATCTGCTAAAGCCCATAAGCTACAAGGATTTTTTCGAAGCCGTCGGCAAGATATACTCGTCAAAATGCAAACAGGAAAGTCAGGTAAAAAACTCAAACTCTCCCGACGGCATGTTCGTAAAGGCAGACGGCAAATTCGTAAAGGTGCTGTTCAACAGAATAACCTACATTGAAGCCGTAAAGGACTACATAAAGATATGCTTCGACGACAAAACGGCAATGCCGCTTATGAGTCTCAACAGAATGAAAAACATAGAAAACGAACTGCCTGAAAACTTTGTAAGAATACACAAGTCGTTCATAATAAACACCGAAAAGATAGACTGCATAGAACGCAATCACGTAATAATAGGCAATGCACGCATACCAATCGGAGGATATTTAAACACCTCAAGAGAAATAAAAGACATGAAAACCCTAAGT
>DXGG01000094.1 GCA_019114015.1 Candidatus Onthomorpha intestinigallinarum
GATTATGAAGACTTTTGCGACGGCAACAATCTTTGGCATTTTGTCAAGGCTAACAATGAAGTGGAACTGTCTCTTTTGGACAAGGAAAACAACGTCTTCAATCTGACTCAAATGATAAAGACCTATGCAAAGGATTACAGGCCGAAACTGATACGGGAAGAAAAAAGAGGAAACACAGTTATGAACATAATAGACCTCATTCCCAAAGGGAAGTCGTCAATAGCCAAAATAAGAATAGCATCAAACAAATCGACCGACCGTCTTGGCGAAATGACAATATACATACGAGAAGGAAACACTTACATATATAAAATAAACAAGTACAATGTCAATCGTAGTGTCAAGGCTTCCGATTTCATGTTTCCCAAAGAGAAATACCCTTCTGCTGAAATAATAGATTTGAGATAGATTCCTTACTTCCGTTTTGGATGTTTGCCCACACATCTGAAACGTTCTTTCCAATACTTCTCGTCGAAACGGCTTATGGTCACCCCTTTGGAAGTGGAGGTGTGTATGAATTTCGTCTTGTCGAGAAATATCCCCACATGATTGGTGCTGCCTCCCGGTCTGTTGTTGAAGAAAACCAAATCCCCTTCCTCGGCACGCTCAAGGCTTTTTGTAGTCCTGCATGCCTTTTCCATGTCCTGGGAACGCCGCGGAAGGCTTATGCCGTAAACGTCCTTGTAAACATTATATACGAATCCCGAACAGTCAACACCCTGCTTTGTAATCCCTCCCATCCTGTGCGGAGTGCCTATCCATGTATCGCAATACTTCATCAGCTCTCCCTTGTACCTGCTTTCCCCTTTGTCTTTTGCGGTTTCGGTCTTTTTCTCCTTTTGTCCTCTGCCATGTTTTGCCTCTATCTTTTCGGCAAGGCTTTTGGGCTTCCTGTTCCTTGTTATGCTGCACGAACAAAACAAGGCGGACAGACATATTACAATCAGACTAATGCTTATGAATCTTTTCATCTTTCAGGATTTTTATACATCGTTTCAAACTATCTTCCCAATGGGGAATCTCCATATCGAGAAAAGACTTCGTTTCACTCTTGTCCAACACGCTGTACGAAGGTCTTGCGGCCAAGGTCGGATACTGCTCGCTCAATATGGCGTTTACCCTGCATTCGTTTCCGGAAAGCTCGACTATCTTTCTTGCAAAGTCATACCACGAACAAACTCCCTCATTGGCAAAATGCAATATTCTTTTGCCTTTCACCCTTTCCAAGCACATAAGTACTGCCTTGGCCAAATCCTCCGCGTAGCACGGACTGCCCGTCTGGTCGAACACCACCTTCAATTCCCGTTTTGTTTCGGACAGATTCAGAATCGTCTTCACGAAGTTCCTGCCGAATTCGGAATAAAGCCATGATGTCCTTATGACCGTACAATCTTCACAAAGGCTCAAGGCGTATTCCTCCGCCCGGGCCTTGGTAGTGCCGTAAACGGACAGAGGGTTGGTCTTGTCCTGCGGCTTGTAGGGTGAGGATTTTTTGCCGTCGAAAACATAATCGGTCGAAATGAAAATCAGCTTAGTGCCATACGTGCCGCATAATGATGATATGAGTTTTGTGGAAAGGCTGTTGACTTTTTCGGCCTGAAGTCTTTCCTTTTCGGCATTGTCCACGGCGGTATAGGCTGCAAAATGCAGTACGGCATAAGGGTTTTCAAGGCGGAAGAATCTTTGCAGTGCATCATAATCCGTCACGTCCAGTTCGTTTATATCCGTATATATGAATCTGTATCCGGCGTATGAATCCGTCATTTTTTTCAGCGACAACCCCAGTTGCCCGTTGCCGCCGGTTACCAATATATTCCTTTGCATGGATTCCACTGTTGTTTTTTTTCGTTTTTCAAAGGTACGAAAATAAAAGGCAATACGGACTAAAATGAATCTTGATTTGCTGTTTTTCTTTTCTGAAGAGAAAAAAATGAATTCTGAAAAGAATTTTTTGGAATCAAGAAAGAGATTTTGCGTTGTGGGAATTATTTTCTACTTTTGCAACTTTGTTTAATTCGGTTATTTAATTACTCTATTAAACTTTGGATATGGAGGTCAATTGTATGGAAGAGAAAATCCTTGCCGCTGCCAAGGAGTTGTTCATGCAGTACGGGTTCGACAGGGTATCGACTACGCAGATTGCAAAAAAGGCCGGTTGCAACCAGGCTTTGGTACACTATTATTACAGGACCAAACCCAAATTGTTTCAGAAGGTTCTTGGAATGGAACTGCAGATTATGTTCGAGCAGTTGTTGGACATACCGAAAGGCAAAGAGACATTGGAGGAAAAGGTGGAAAGAATAATAGACATACATTTTTCCTTTTTGGAAGCCAATCCCGATTTTCCGTTGTTTATTTTCGGGGAGATGAGGGACAATACAGAGGCTTTCATCATATTCAGGGAAGAGATAAAGTCCTATGCCGGCAAGTTCATGTCCGATTTGCAAATGGTTATTGACCAGCAGGAGAAAGAATGTGGCGTAAGGATGATAAATGCCTTTGATTTGATATTTAACATATTGTCATTGAATATATTTGTTTTTCTGTTTAAGCCTTTTGTGGGAACGATATGGGAATTGGAAGAGGACAGAACAAAGGAAATAATGGCAGAAAGGAAACGTAACATAAAGGAAATCGTAATTTCAAGTTTGAGGATAGCATAGATGGGGAACATGTACAGCATAGGTATTGATTTGGGCTCGACCACGGCCAAGATTGCCGTGTTCGATGAAGATAAAAAGATGGTTTATTCCGATTATGTAAGACACAAGGCGGATGTAAGGCGTACTTTGATAGGGCTTTTGCGAAAGGTTGAGGGTAAATTTGCGGATACGGTTTTTGATTTTGTCGTTACCGGTTCGGCAGGTTTGGGACTTCATGAGAGGATAGGGATTCCTTTTGTTCAGGAGCTGATAGCGGTATCCGATTTTGTGAAATATACGGACCAGAAGGTTAAATCGATAATAGATATAGGGGGAGAGGACAGCAAGCTCATATTTTTCGACAGGGGAAAGATGCCCTTGATGAGGATGAACGGCAATTGTGCGGGAGGAACCGGTGCGTTCATCGATCAGATGGCTGTGGTGTTGGGTGTAGAGGTGGGAGAACTGGACTCGTTGGCTGCCGGAGCGGAGCATGTTTATCCTATAGCCTCACGTTGCGGCGTTTTTTCCAAGACGGATGTGCAGAATCTTATAGCCAAGGGGGCTGCAAAGCAGGATATTGCGGCTTCTGTTTTCAATGCCGTTGCGTTGCAG
>DXGG01000095.1 GCA_019114015.1 Candidatus Onthomorpha intestinigallinarum
CGTATATGCCGCTCTGTCCTTCGGTGCCGCCTTTGATTCCGGGAATCAGCTGCAATGTCTTCAAAAGGTCGTTTTCCCCCATCAGAGAGGGCAGGGACTTTATCATTTCCGGGCTTATGTTTACCTTGCTCGGAGATGTTTCCCTTACGAACTGCTCTTCATTGTATGTATCCACCACCTCGACGGCGGAAAGAGTGTAATGATTACCGAGAAACACGTTGATATTGCTGTCCTTTTCCAGAAACAGTTCAATCCTTTTGCTTGCATATCCCACGAAGGAAACATCAATCATATTGTTTCCTTTGGACAACTTTATGCTGTAAAATCCTTGATTGTTGCTTATGCTCCCCTGTTGCGTCAATACATTGAATACCGTCGCACCTATAAGGCTTTCGCCGCTTGCCGAATCCTTCACATATCCGCTAAGTGTGACAAAGCCTTTTGCGTTGTCCTGAGATTTGGCTCCAAACGGAAACAATAAGGACAAAAAAAAGAAAAACAGTATGTATTTGCTGTTTGCCATATTATGGTATTTCGTATCTGTTTGCGATTTCCGTTATTTCTTCTTCATTTTCCACATGTCCGTTTTCCATAAGTATTTCTCCGTTGCATATAACGGTGTCTATACATGACGAATCGGCGGAAAACACCATGTTGGACTTGAGGTCGCGGTTGGGCGTCAGTCTTTCGTTGCCCAAATCCAGTATTATGCAGTCGGCAAGCATGCCTTCCTTTATTTCTCCCGCATTCAGTCCGAACGCTTTCGCGACATTGACGGTCCCCCATTTAATCACTTCCTCCACCGGTAACGATAGGGAGTTCTGTGTCGAAACCTTTGCCAAAAGACTCGCGAATTTCATTTCCTCAATCATTGAAAGATTGTTGTTGGAGGATACTCCGTCGGTGCCGAGCGCTATTGTGCATCCTTTTTCCTTTGTCAGACCGTAGTCGAATATGCCGGAGGCCAGCTTCATGTTGGAACAAGGGTTGTGTATTATTGTAACGCCCCTTTCCGCCAATGTTTCCGCATCCTTGTCGGTCAGATGAACGCAATGTGCCGCTATGGTGTTTTCGGACAACACGCCAAGACTGTCCAGATATGCGACAGGAGAGCAGTCGTTTTTACGGAGACTTGAGTCGAATTCCGATTTTGTCTCCGCAAGATGGGTGTGCAGTTTCAGCCCGTATCGTTCGGCCAATTCAAAACAGTCGGTGTACATGCTGCTTCCGCAGGTATATATGGCATGGGGACATATTCCCAACTGTATGAGAGGATTTGATTCCGATTTGAAGTTCTTTACAAAGTCGATGTTCTCCCTTAAGGCTTTTTCCGAAAGGGAATCCATGAACGTTATGCCCACATTGGCCCTTATTTTCATCTCCTTGACAGCTCTTATTACCGCACTGTGATGCCAATACATGTCCGCAAAAAAGACAGTCCCGCTCTTTATCATCTCCAATATCGCAAGACGGGTCCCGTTGTATATGTCCTCTTCCGTCAGTTTGGCCTCTTGCTTCCATACCTTGTTCAGCCAGTCGAACAGTTTGAGATCCTCACCGTAACCCCTCAAAAGAGTCATGGCCGCATGTGTGTGTCCGTTGTAAAAGGCCGGAAATACAGCCTTGCCGTGTCCGTCTATGGTTTTGTCGCAAACAATGTCCGTATTGTCCGATATTTTTGAGAAAACGCCGTTTTCAATCAATATGTCCTTAGGCTTTTCCCCGAGCATGATTTGTTTTATGAGTATGTTCATCTCTTGTTCCGAATGTTTATTTCTTGCCTATGTATGACAAAAATTCAAGGTCGAATGAAAGTGAAAAGAATCCTGTTATTTTCCATTGCTTTGTCGTTTGTATCGACCAGCCTGCCGGCAGGACGGAACCGACGCTGTAATTGTCTGTAAGCAAGGTGTACTGGGCTATGTTTATTCCTGTGGAAATATGCAGGAAGTCAAGAAACTTGTAAGAGGGGCCGAGATAAAAGTTCTTGAATATGTTGTTGCCGCCGAATCCTATATATATGCCCAAATCCTGCGTGAATTTCTGCGAATGTTTGGAAAGATCCCAAAGCATGAGTGATGCACCGACAATCAGGTCGAATTCCACTTTGCTCGAATTGCGGTTTATTATTATGTTCTGATAAGTTCCGTCATCCAAAACCGAAGGCATTATGTCCCATTCGGGAGTAGGGAAGAATCTCATGGCCAATCCCTGAATTACCCTTACCTTTTTCTTTCTGTTTGTTGCGGCAAGAACCTTGGCTTCCGCCTCTTCGGCTCTTTTTTTCGTGTATTTGAGTTCCTCCTCCTGACGCATCAGTATTATCTGTGAGTCCTTCAGTCTTTCCCTAAGCGTGTCCGCCATCTTGAAATAGCGATCCCGTTCGTCCGAAATCTTCCTTAGCTGTATGTCCTTGTTGGATATGTTCAGATCCTTCTCGTTTATGCTGTTCTGCAACAGTTCTATCTCCTTGTTCTTACCCTCTATGCTTGCATTCTTAGCCTCCACCAGTCCCTCTATTTTCGCCTTGTCGACATTGGAGGTGTTTATGGCATCCTTGTACAGCTGTTCCTTTTCGGCAAAAAGTATTTCCTTCTGCTGCAATATCTTTATCTTTTCTTCCAAAAGAGTGTTCTTTTCGTTCAGTTCGGCCTGTATCTCTTCGTTTACCACTGTCAATGTGTCGTTCGACAATATGAGCAGTCTGTTTCTTTCCTTTATCCTTGCATTGTCGTCCCGCAACCTGCCTATTTCGGCTTTGAGCGTGTCTATCTCGAAACCGAGGGCGTACACCTCGAACTGCAAACTGTCCTCCCTGCATATTTCCTGAGAAAAAACAGGCATGCACATCACCGAAACGAAAAGGGCAATCAACGGTATTGTCTTGTAAAACTTCATAAATCGTATCCGTAAAATTTGGGCAAAGGTACAGATTTTTGCTCTATTGAACCAAATCAGAAAAAACTTATGATGACTCCCACTGCCGCAAA
>DXGG01000096.1 GCA_019114015.1 Candidatus Onthomorpha intestinigallinarum
TTCATAAACAACAAGTTTTTGAGGATTGAAAAAATGATTTAAACTGCCATGACCTCTCCCGAGATTCAGATACATTGAATTCTCTATCGCATTATATACAAAGGTCTTTGCCTTTTGTATAGCCACAGGCATTTCATGGCCCAATGCGCAATAGGATGCTATTGCGGAGGAAAGCGTACAGCCGGTCCCGTGAGTGTTTCTTGATTCCAGTTTTTTGGAATCAAATTCCAGAAAAACGGATTCTGAATTCAAAAAAATGTCTTTTGAAAAGAGATTTTGCAAATGACCTCCCTTTATCAGCACCTGCTTTGCACCGAGACTGTTCTTTATGTACAGCGCGGCCTGACGCATTTGCTCCTCATCGGTGATTTGTTCCATGTTGCACAAAAGGGATGCTTCCGCAAGATTCGGGGTTATCAGGTCGGCCAAAGGAAACAACTCGTCCGTCATTGTTTTTATGGCCTGTCTTTGGGCAAGTGTTGCGCCGCTTGTTGCCTGCATTACCGGGTCAAGAATGATTCTGCCCTTGAAATCGACTTCTTTCAATGCGTCCTTTACCGCATGTGTCGTTTCCTCATTGAACAACATGCCTATCTTTATTGCGTTCACTTCAAGGTCTTCCATTACTGCCCGTATCTGAGATAGAACATCCGAATATGGAACGGGATGGATTTGTTTTACTCCCAAGGTGTTTTGACTTGTAATCGCAGTTATGGCCGAGCATGCGTAAAGTCCCAAGGCCGAAATTGTCTTTATGTCGGCTTGAATGCCGGCTCCTCCCGAGCTGTCCGAACCCGCTATGGTCAGGACGATTCTTGCATTTTTTCTTTCTGACATGATAAAAATACGTTTCAAACGAAGGTTTATGCGTATGCGGGCGAGACAAACAACTTTTCCTGGTCGGCATTACCCAACCGGTCAAAGGGTATAATCTCAGCCCACAAAGTAAGCACCCCTAAATGTTCTGGTACAATAAAAAAACGCATTAACCGTTTTAATACGGTGCAAAGATAGTTTTTTTGTTTCAGAGAAGAGAACAAATTGTATAAATAAAAATTAAAAGAGATGAAAAAGTGTTTTTTGGCAGTTATGGTTGCCGCTTTATTCGGCTTTACTGCTTGTAACAGTAAGAAAATGGAAGAGCAGTTGATAACTCAAAAGGCGTTGAACGACTCCATCGAAGCAGCTTTGGCTTCTAAAAATGCCGAGGTTGAGATGCTGTTCCAACAATTGAATGAAATAGAGGAGAGTTTGAGCGTGGTTACATCCAAGTACACGGATGTATCCAAACTAAAGAACAAGACGGGTGAGGTAAATGCGGATACACGTTCGAGAATCACCGCTCAAATTCAGGACATAAACGAGTTGTTGAATGCCAACAAGCAGAAGATAGACAAAATAAACGGTCAGTTAAAAAAGTCCAATGCTTCAAACAAGGAACTTAATACTTTCGTTGCCAATCTTCAAAAGAGAATAGCTGATCAGGAAGAAGAAATTCAGTTGTTGACCACAGAGTTGCAGAAAAACAAGATAGTGATTGAGAATTTGAACAAGAACCTTGACGAACTGAGCAAACAAAATCAAAGCAAGGATGAACAGATAATGAAGATAGAGGAAGAGAAGAATTCCGCATACTATATTGTAGGTACAAAAGATGAACTTGAGGAAAAAGGTATCATAAACAGAAAGGGTGGATTCTTGGGAATAGGAAAGAAGAGTTCGGTAAGCAGTGATTCTGATTTGAAGGAATACATGAAGATAGACATAAGGAGAGTTGATGAAATAACTTTGAAGGGAGAGAAAATAAAGATACTCACAACGCATCCTACATCTTCATACAAGCTTTTGGGAGATCAGAAGAAGCCTGTTGCATTGAAAATAACGGATCCGTCGTCATTCTGGGAAAAGAGCAAGTTCCTGGTTATAGAAGTTGACGATTAAACGGATAAGGGAGATTTTGTTCATATTATCAGGCGGGATAATGTCTTGTAAGGGCATGTCCCGCTTTTTTATTGGAAATAATTTCTATCTTTGCAATATGTAACGTCAAAAAATTATTATTATGAGAAAATTATCATGTTTTATTTTGATTGCGATAGCATTGCCTTTGATTGCGGTTTCACAAGAAAAAACCAAAAGTTCGCAAGTATTCACCTTTGATATAAACGGAGCTCGTGTAGGTGACACTACATTGGATTTGAATCAAATGAAGATAAACGTAAAGGATGGTGTATTGGAAATAACTGTACCTGACAGTACGACGGAGTATAAGGGTTACAGTAGGATAGAGGAAAGTATTTCCATAACTGACGAAGTAATAGACAATATAGGCAAGTTGTCCGATATTGCCGGTAATAAAAGAAAATCGAGATTCGAGTCTTCATGGGCAGGATTGGAGTTTGCGTATTTGAACTATGCTGATTTTGCCGGTGACTACAACAGTGATTACAGATTATCCGGGGGTTGGCGTTTTTCGTGGAATATTGTAGATATAGAGATTCCTTTTTCAAAAACATGCGGTTTGCTTACAGGTATAGGATATCAGTCAGACGTGATGTTTGCAAGCAAAGCCAATAAGTTTGTTCCGAGAATGTTTGTTGATCAAACGACTGGAAATATCGACTATACTGCGTTTGAAGATGCTCAAAAGGCCAAACTGGTGGCAAGATATCTGACATTGCCTCTTATGTTCGAATGTCAGAATAATGACGGCAGCTTTAAATTCGACATAGGAGCCATTGTGGGATGGAATTTCTACACAAGGCTGAAAGCGAAATTCGTAGAGGGAAACGTGGATACGGAAACCAAATTCAAGGATGCAGACACCTTTATGATGAATGACTTTAAGGCAGAGGGAACAATAAGGTTCGCTTACAAGAGTTTGCAGTTATTTTTCAATATGAGTTTGACTCCTATGTTCGATACGGATATTCACGACAGAATATACCCTTATACGGTAGGTGTTAATTTGTTATTTTAGACGATGATATGAAAAAGACTGTTTTATTGTTGATTTTAATCATCAATTCTTTTGTTTTGTTTTCCCAAAGCGTAGGCAGCGGATTGCAATGTCTGATGTCCAATAAAAACAATGCCAAATCAGGGGTATCCTTGTTTGCAGACAGATTTTCATTTTTGGAGATAAATG
This sequence comes from Candidatus Onthomorpha intestinigallinarum, assembly GCA_019114015.1. Lineage (GTDB taxonomy): Bacteria > Bacteroidota > Bacteroidia > Bacteroidales > P3 > Onthomorpha > Onthomorpha intestinigallinarum. The sequence continues at coordinate 3,149 of DXGG01000096.1, forward strand.
GAGAGAGATACGTTTCCCTCATAGCCAAGATTGCAAACGAATCGGCGGTTTCGGATTTGGAACAAATGGGATGCAAGGTATATTCCAGAAGCGGGGACATCATTACATTGAGAGCCAAGGAAGAAACATTGGAAGATTTGATACATTACAACGGATTGTTGAAAATAGAGACGGCACGCAAGATTACCTCTCCGTTGTTGGATGATGCGATAGAGGATATCAATGCCGATTATGTTCATCAAGGACTTGAACTGCCTCAAGGCTTCGATGGAGAAGGTGTTATAATAGGGATAGCCGACTGGGGTTTTGACTATACGCATCCGGTATTTTATGACACTCTTATGCAGGATTACAGGGTGATAGCGGCATGGGATCAGTATCGTTTGGCCGGAAATCCTCCCGAAGGATTTGACTACGGCAGTGAAATAGTTGGAAAGGATGCCTTGCTTGCAGCCCAATGCGATACCAACAATATCTACGACAGAGGTTATCATGGCACGCATGTGGCTTCCATTGCCGCAGGTGGAGGTGCTTCGACGCAGTACAAAGGTGTGGCTTACGGCGCTCAACTGCTTTTTGCCACATGGATGATAGACGAAGCCGCCGTTCTGGATGCATATACATGGATGAAGAATGTGGCGAAAGCTCAGAATAAACGTCTGGTCGTGAACAACAGTTGGGGAATTTATCATTTCGGATATATGGATGGAAGTTCCATGTTTGACGAGTTCGTTTACAATATGTCTCAAGAAGACAGTGTCGTGTTTGTAAGCAGTGCAGGAAACAACGGAGGCTCGAAGTTTCATCTCAAAGCTCATTTCGATTCCCGTGATACGGTGAGAAGCGAGATAAGATTCGACCTTCCGCAGTCCAGTTCCGATGATTATTGGGGACAAACCATCACAATGGTCGGCGACAGTCTGCAGGAATTTTCCGCAAAGTTGGAATTATACTCCAACAATTGGGAGTTGCTCAATTCAACTGAATGGTTGACTTCGAATGGAAGCGTTTTGGAAGAGTCTTTTTTCGTTTTCAACGAAACGGACAGTCTTGTATACAGGGCATCTTCGGCAATAAACCAGTCGAATGAGAGGCCGTTGATGGAATGGGAAGTGGGATTTACCAATCCCAACAGTGTGGCACACGTGGTCTTGGTAGTAACAGCGGAAAACGGCAATGTACACGCATGGAACGTGGCATGCCTGACGACCGGTGTAGGAAACTGGGGATTGCCTTTTGAATGGCATGGTTACGGATACATATCAGGTGACAGCGAATATGCAATAGGAGAACCCGCAATAGGACAAGGAATGATAGCCGTGGCAGCACACAAGAGCGGAAGAAGAAACAGCAGTTCCGCTGTTTCAAACCTGGCGTCTTTCTCAAGTGCCGGACCTAATCTTTGCCCTTATCAAAAACCCGAAATATCGGCTCCGGGCGTTCTTGTCGTTTCCGCAATATCTTCTTTTGCGACAGAACCGCCTGAATATTCGGCAGAGACCGAGTTCAATTCCAAAACGTACGGATTTGCCGCTCTTTCAGGAACATCCATGTCCTCTCCTGCGGTTTCGGGTATTGCAGCGCTTGTTTTGCAGGCCAATCCTAATCTTACGCCTTCGCAAGTGAGGGACATATTGACCTCAACCGCATATACCGATCGATTTACGGGTGAAGTGCCTAACGTAAAGTGGGGATATGGCAAGGCAAACGCATGGCAGGCAGTAAAAAAGGCAAACCAGTTGGTGGGTATGGAACAGATAAATACGGATTCCCGTATATGGCTTTATCCTAACCCAGCAGGCGACTTTCTGTTCATAAACACTAACTCGAGGGATTGTCTGTTGCTTTCCATAACCGATTTGACAGGTAGGGAGGTAATGTCGTTGAACCGCAGAAGCGACAGAATAGACATAAGCAATCTTGCAACAGGAAGTTATCTTCTCAGAATCAAGGAGGATTCTAAAATATTGACTATTAAGTTTGTAAAACAATAGATTTCAATTCTGTCAAAAATAATTTGATTCGATTTGACGGAAATATGAATAAAATGTCTAATTTTGACAGTTGAAACAAAATGAATTAAGAATTTAATAATTTACAAGACAATGAACATTCCAGCAAATGTTAAGTATTCGGACGACCATGAATGGTTGAGAATAGAGGGAGACCAAGCTTATGTAGGCATAACGGATTACGCTCAACACGAATTGGGAGACATCGTTTTCGTTGACGTTGATACCGTGGGTGAAACAATAGAGAAAAACGGGGTATTCGGTACGATAGAGGCGGTTAAAACTGTCTCCGATTTGATGATGCCTGTTACGGGAGAGATATTGGAATTCAACGAGGCATTGGAAGACAACGCCGCAGCCATTAACTCAGACCCTTACGGAGAGGGTTGGATTATAAAAATAAGACTTGCAAATCCGTCAGAGGCAGATGCTTTGAAAGATGCGGATGCTTATTCCAAATTCATAGGATTGTAACATATCACTAATAATGACTGATGCTCGAAAACTGGACGCGTGTTTTCGGGCATTTTTTTTGTTTTCAAATGAAAAGG
>DXGG01000097.1 GCA_019114015.1 Candidatus Onthomorpha intestinigallinarum
CTGATGGATAAACCCGAACAGTTCAAGTCTTTTACCTATTTTGCAAAGGAAAACGAAAAACCTTACTTGTTCAATTTTTCGGAAAACAAGACGAAGATGGTGTTCTGTTTTTTTGAGAACGCCGAAGGAGCCAAGACTGCCAAGGTTGAAGTGTTTGACGAAAGGATGCGTCTGCTTTGGGAGAGGACTCACAAACTTAATGTCAAGAATGACGACTATGAAATAAAGGATGTGAGCGTTAATAATGCGGGAAAGGAGGTTCTGATAGCAATAAGGTCATATACCGAGGGTAAGAAAGTGAATTATGCCGACGGTAAGGTACATCTTGTCTGGCTCAACCAGTATGAACAAAGAACTCACGAACAGCAATTGGAGAAAGCGTGGGCTACCGATTTGAAGTGCGCCTTCAATATGGAGGGGGATTATCTTATGGCCGGTTATTACGGTCAAAGTTCTTCCAAACCCACACTGGCAAGCGGTACTTTCTCTTTTTTGTATGATGCACGAAGGGGATATCTTAAGAATTCGTCCACTTTGGAGTTCAGGGAATATGAAACGGACGATATGGTCAAGAACGGCCTGCCCAAGCCATCGGACATGACGGACAAGGTCAGGGCACTGGTTCCTATGGTTGGCGGTAACCTTATAATGATAGGGGAACAGGAGTTCAAGTCGTCGGTTATTCCTCCAAAACGAAGAGGTGAAAAACCTACCGGAGAGGACGCAATGTATTACAGGGACATTATAATAACGAACATAGACAAGACCGGTTTTATCAGCGGGAATGCCTATATCCCTAAACGTCAGAAAGACTACGAGGGATTTGAATACTACAATTCATTCTCGATGACAAGAGACAGGTACGGCATATACCTAATGTTCAACGACCACATCAACAACTATTCGGACAATGCTTTCACTCCGAACAAGTGCTACAATGCCGACAAGTTGAGGACGCAAGTCAATTTCGTACAGATTTTCAGTGACGGAAGTTACCGTTGGAGTGAGGTCTATCGGACGAGAAAGAACAAGATGCCGTTCTTTGAAACGCTTTACCTTACAACAACCAAGCAGATTATTTTCCTTGGACGTTATCAGGACAACAATATCATTGGAAAGTTTGAAATACGATAGAGTTTAGTTCTGTCAAGGTCTTTGCACGGGTGAAGATCTTGTCGTCCAGATGTCTGTAAAAGGCAAAGTATCTGCAGAACTCTTTCATTTTGTTCATTGTCGCAAGATTTATTTTTTCCTGCATTTCAAAAGGAAGCAGTTCGGTGTGTTCTATGCCGAGAGAATACGATACGTAATATTTTTGCAGTTTGTCATAAAAGTCATAAAGCGATACAATGTGAGAAGTATTTCCGTACTTCAAGCGGGCAGCGAGGAACGGATTGCCTATGAAGGCTCTTCCAATCATGAAGTCGTGTATTTGCGGAAAACGTTCTTTGATTGCAATGAAACTGTTTTCGGATACTATGTCTCCATTGTAAATCAGTCTGTGATGCAAGTGTTTGTAAACAAAGTCGAAACCTTCAAGGTCAACCTCTCCGTCATACATCTGTACGGCAAGACGCGGATGCATTATTACCGAATGCAGCGGATAGTTGTTCAAGACCGCTACAAGATTATCCAAATCCTTTTTTGAATCGAAGCCCAAACGCATCTTTAGCGAAAGTGAGAAAGGATGTCGGTCGGTCAGATGTTTTAACAGCATGTCAACCTTTCGGTAATCCTTCAGTATTGCGGCACCCCTGTTTCTTTTTGTTACCTTGGAGGAAGGACACGCAAGATTGAGGTTTACAATACCATATCCCATTTGGTTTAAATGCAGGGCATATTTCAATACGTTTTCAGTTTCTTCTCCCAAAAGCTGGGGTATTATCCTCAGACTGCCAATGTTTCTTGCAGGTTCGGCATCTCTGAACTTTCGTACGCTTTTTGAAATGTCGCCATGCGTCACGGAGATGAAAGGCGTTACTGCGCAATCGATGCAGTCGGGGAAACATTCGGCGAAGGCCTTGCGGAAGAACAGTTCGGTCAAGCCCTGCATGGGGGCAAGCCAAAGTCTGTCTTGGGGACAGAACAGGGCTGTATCGAAAACGAAAGTCTTTTCATCCTTTTTTTGAGGAATGAACACTATTCTTTCACTCATCCGCCCTTGTATTACATTTCTGCCTTTATGGCCCGGTTGATAAAGTCGTTGAAATTTTTTGTCTTTTTGAAGTCATGGACAAGGCGGTCAAGCAAATCCGAAGACAATATATAAGAGTCGTCAACATGTTTGCTAAGAATGAAATCCCTAAGTTTCAAGGCATTGTCCGCCTTTGTGCCTTTGGGAAAATCTTTCGGCACAACCTTCATGCTGCTTTCCGTGTCGAGAATGAACCCTTCGGCTTTATGAACGCATTGTTCGAATTCGTCATAAAGGGAATAAATATCCTCCCTTATGCTTCTTATGCTTTCTTTCGGCAGGCATACTGCGCCTGTGGCCAAAAGGTGTGAGGGCAGATAGGTGCGCGATTCGGATTCAATGTGAAAGTAATATCCTGCCAGACCCGATTTTTTGCCTTTCGGACAAATATATGCTCCCATATGTGTTTTGTAAGGGGTCTTGTCCTTGCTGAAGCGTATGTCCCTGTATATTCTGTATGTACAGTCCGATACGCTCAATCCGTAAATGCTTTTGTCGAATGATTCTATAGCCTTTATAAGTTCGGCGACAAAGTCTTCAAAACAGGCTTTCACCCGTTTGTATTCATCCTTGTGGGCATCAAACCAGGGTTTGTTGTTGTTCTCGCTCAATCTGTTAAGGAAATCTATTACCTCTTTCATTTCTGTCCGATATTCGTTTTAATATTGGTATGTTCCGTTCCACATGGCTTTCAGTGTCTGTTTCGTCTGATTTTCACGGTTGTTGTCGCAAGGCCGGTACAATACCGTATGTTCCAGTCCGTCGGGCATGAACTGCTGCTGTACGAAGTGCCCTTGAAAATCGTGTGAATACTTGTAGTCCGCTCCGTAACCTATGTCTTTCATCAGTTTTGTCGGTGCGTTTCTCAAATGTAAGGGAACCGGAAGGTCTCCCGTCTTCTCCACAAGACTTATTGCGTTGTTTATGGCCATGTAGGTCGAATTGCTTTTGGGACTTGTCGCAAGATATACGGCAGTCTGCGAAAGGATTATCCTGCATTCCGGATAGCCTATCTTTGTCACGGCATCGAAACATGCATTTGCAAGGAGCAAGGCGTTCGGATTGGCATTTCCTATGTCTTCCGAGGCAAGAATAAGCATACGCCGCGCAATGAATTTCGGGTCTTCCCCTGAAACAATCATTCGTGCAAGCCAATAAACGGCGGCATTGGGGTCGGAACCTCTGAGACTTTTGATGAAGGCGGAAATTATGTCATAATGATTCTCACCCTTTTTGTCGTACATGCCCAGATTCTGTTGTATTACTCCGCTTACGGTTTTGTTGTCTATAATTATTTCGTTCGTTCCGGACTGACTGCATACCAGCTCGATTGCATTGACAAGCTTGCGTGCATCGCCTCCGCTGATTCTGAACAGAGCCTCCGTTTCCTTTACCTCAATCTTTTTCCCGCGTATTTGTTCCATGTAGTCGCATGCCCTGTTCACTATCTTTGTCAAGTCCTCTTTTTCCAAAGACTTCAGTATGTAAACCTGACAACGGGAAAGCAAAGGGGAAATCACCTCGAAACTAGGGTTTTCCGTAGTGGCTCCTATCAGTCTCACTATTCCTTGTTCTACTGCTCCGAGCAATGAATCCTGCTGATTCTTCGAGAAACGGTGTATTTCGTCGACGAACAATATCGCATTTTTCTCTTCTTTTGCCTTGTCAATCAACTCCCTCACCTCTTTCACTCCGCTGTTTATGGCGGAAAGAGTGTAAAACGGAGCCGAAATACTTTTGGCTATTATGTATGCCAGTGTCGTTTTTCCAACCCCCGGAGGCCCCCACAGAATCATTGATGGAATGTTTCCTTCCTCTATTGCCTTGCGAAGGACCGCTCCTTCTCCGACCAAATGTCCCTGACCTATGTACTCACTGAGCGAATGCGGACGCAGAACCTCCGCCAATGGTTTGTTCATTTCCTTTCTCCTTTATTTGCTAAGAAGGAACACCGTGTTCCTTTTGTTCAAATCTATACCGTTCTTCTGCCACAGACTTACGGGTTTGGAAAGAATCCGTGCGCGAGACGAACCTATTTCCGCAGCAATGCAGAGCATCGTTTCCTTTCTACATACGGAAAGAAGGCTTTCCAAAAGGTGGTTGTTGCGATAGGGTGCTTCAATGAATATCTGTGTCTGCGAATATTTGTAAGCCATTGTTTCGAGTTCCCGTATGCGTTTTGCCCTTGCGGCTTTTTCCTGAGGCAGATAGCCTGCAAAGGCAAAGGACTGACCGTTGAATCCGCTTGCCATAAGCGCCAGCATAATGGACGACGGTCCTACAAGAGGTTCAATTTCGAAGCCCTCGCGTTGACACAGGCGGACGAATCCCGCACCCGGGTCGGCCACGCAGGGCAGGCCCGCTTCCGACATGACACCTACGCATTTCCCCTCCCTCAAAGGCTGCAGCATGGCATCCAGTTCCTCCTCTTTGGTATGTTCGTTCAAAAGGAAAAACTCCACAGTGTCAAAATTGCGTTTGAATCCTGCTTTTCGCAAGAAACGCCTTGCCGTCCTTAGTTCCTCCACCACGAAACAATCGCATTCTTCAAGCAGAGCGGCATTTCTTTCCGGCAGAAAATCCTTCGGTTCACCATACGCTATCGGTGTCGGGAACAGATAAACCTTCCCTTTGGCTTTTTTGCCGCTTGTTACCCCAGAATCCATAAACCAATTCCTTTATCGTTTGCAAATATACTAAATTTCATTGTTTGCGGCATTACGTTCACGACGGCTTTTAATACTCTGTTTAAATCTTTGTCGTACAGGTGTTTATGAAACACCGTTTCAAAAAATCCTTTCTTTGTTCCGTTTTTCCGATTCTTTGTTTTGTTCTGACGGAACAAAGAATCGGTCTTATTGTACAAAACGAACTCACGTTTCAAGTGTGAAATGGATAAGACCGGGTTTTTAATGAACTTTTAAAGGTCCAGAGAGAATAGCAGATTGAAAAACAAGGTGTTTCTTTCTGTAAGATAACCTATTCTGAATCCCGTTTCCAAAGGAGTGTGTATTCTGAGAATATGCATATTGAAGCTTATGTCGCTTCCGAAACTTTGGAATGTCTTTTGGTCAAAACTTCCGAACTCGTAAAACGGTCTGGCAATCACTCTCTTTACATAAAGAACCCTGCCAAGCTTCCAGTCCGGATAACTCAAAGGTGTATGGAATGTTATGCCGAAGCCGTAAAATTCCTTTGGCGAAAGATTGTGTATTCCTTTGGTGAAGTTTATTTCCGTCGGGAAATAATACTTGTTCGGGCTGTTTGTCTGATATGTCAGGGCGAGTTCGAATGATTGGTTCTTTGTGAATGCGGGCAGATATGTAGTGACTTTTGCGGCAAAGTATTCGGCCGGATTTTCGGTCAGTGTGCTTTTGTAGGCTATCATGGCATTGAATCCGAAACGCGGTGCAAGGTCATTGTATGCTGTGGCGGAAAGGGACGAGACGTTCAGGCCTATTCCCATAGTGTTGAATATGTCAAGTATCTTTATTTCTTCTCCCGGAGAATACAGTTCTTTTGGTATCAGTTTTCGTACGCTGTAATTCATACGCAGTTTCACTGAGTTTACGGACTGTTGTGTGTTCCAGGAATACGGAAGGGATATGTCGAAGCCCATCATAAGCTCGTTCCATTTTGCGTACAGGTCTGCTGGACCCGTATCGAATGTCAGCCATCTTGTCTTGTAGTTGGCTTCGAGTTGTATTATGGGGTACAGTCCGCTGTACGTATAGTTCATGTACAGTTCGTTCTTTGTGTCGTTGAAGTTGTATTTGTAGCCGAGCTCAAGCACAGAGGTCGAAAGCAGGTTTTGAGAGAATACGCTTGCCCCCACACCGAAATCCATCTTGGAGATGTTCATGTATATCGGCGCCCAGGAGTGAAAGTTGAACAGATGGGCTATTTTTTCGTATGGACGGCTTTCGTATTTCATGCTGTCGAAGTTGAGGGTCTGATCGTTGAGGATAAAGTTCTCTTCTTCACGTATAAGGTCCACAAACACTGCTTCTCTGTTTCTTTGGAATAGGTTTACCGGTTTGGGGTTACAGTCTGTTTCGGCAAGATAATAACCCATGCTGCTGTAAGGACACACTATCATTCTTGTCGAGTCTGTTATGTGGAAATCTCCCACTCCGAACTGTGTTTCGCTTAGCTGCATTGTATTTCTTGTGTCCAAATCAATGCATACAATCTCGTATTTTGAATCCATGTCCTTGATAAAGAACAGCTTTCCTTGTTTTTGTTTCAGATGGGATATGTTGTCGTAACCTGTTTGCAGTATGACTTCCCTTTCCATGGTGTATATGTTGTAGCGTGATATGAGTTTGCCTTTTTCGTTTGTTTCTATTACGAAAATGAATCGTCCGTCTTCGCTCCATGTAGGATAGGACAGGGTAGTGGCATGTTGGTTGCTTACGGAGCGTATGTAAATGTTTCTGTTTTTCCTGAGTATGTTTTTCGTTTTTTCGAAACGGCCGCCGGTGTTCAGTACCACAAGCGACTGGTTGTCTCTGTTGTCCGTTTCTATTGCGGCAATCAGTGTAGGGTCAACAGGATTGTAGACAGGGTTGAAGAATATTCCTTTGCTGCTTATCATGCGGTATTTTCTGCTTTTTATGTCGTATTCCACTATGTCGGAATAGTTCTGTTGTCCCCAGCGTTGATTCATCGCTTCCTGACTGTAAAGGATTTTTCCGTTGTGGTAGTCGAAAAAGGAATGCTTCAAAAATGGCAGTGAGCGCAGTTTTTCTTCCTTGCCGTTGTGTATAAGGACCAATGACTGCAGGTCGAAATAACTTGATTTTAGGGCAATGATGCTGTCTTTACCAGTTTTTACCGGGTTGAGATAATTGGTGTAATAGTCTTTTCTGATTTGTATTATGTCAAGGCAAGACTTGTCGGTAGAGGCGAGCCATAGGTTGTCTTCATGTCCCCACAGATTGGCAAGGGAGTCGGTAAGGTTTGAGTATATTCTTGATTCGTCGTATTTTATGCCCCTTATGTCCGCCCGAGAAAACCAGTTAAGACTCCACCAGTTTCTTGCGGTGGATTCCGTTATGTCGGCAAAGATATCTTTGCCGTATATGTTTCGTGAATAAGCGCACATGTAATATCCCAATACGTATTCATCGGGTACGAATGACATTCTGCTGCCGAGTATGGCCTTGTCATAGTTGAATGCGCCTTGTTCCAGAAGGTGGGCTTTCATTTGCATCTTGAAGTCCGGTGTTGCACCTCGTCCGCTCGGTGTCAGGGCGGTTTCGGCCACCACCGCATCGCCTTCCATGAACCACATCGGAATGAGCAGTCCTGAAACCGCACCGAGAATATGTTCACCGAATATATTGTTCAATACACCGCTTATGCCTTTGTTCAGTGCCTGCATCTGACAGGCGTGCCTGTATTCGTGTATGGCCAGATGCCAAGACCACGGATAGGCAAAGCTGGTGGGTGAAGGGGTCGTCCACAATTCTATTCTTTTAGGTGCCCATACGGTCAGACCGTTGGATTTGCTCGAATTGGTATGAATCAGAAAAGGAATGTTGGGAGCATCGGTACCGAGTGAAGAACCGATATAAGGATACAGGGTATCCAACACTACGGCAATACGTTGGGCGTTGGCTTCATAAAAGTTTGGATAGACTATGTGAAACCTGTCCGTTTTTATTTCTCTCCATTCGATGTCGCTGTCGTCATTGGGACTTACGCTGTATTGAGCCTGCAAATGGGAAAAAGAACAGAACAGTAAACAACAAAACATCAAAACCTCTCCATGATTTTTCAAGGAGAGGTTTTTAAAAAATGAAAAGACGTTTTTATTGTTTGACCGGAACATTCTTAAGCGTTTCCGTAAGATATTGCCAGAACAGTTTGACCGAGTCTATGTTAACCTTTTCGTCCGGGGAGTGAGGACTTTTTATTGTAGGACCGAATGAAATCATGTCCCAGTTTTTGTAAACCCCGCCCAAAAGGCCGCATTCCAAACCTGCATGTATGGCCATCACTTTCGGCGTTCTGCCGAACAGTTTCTTGTATGTGTTCTGCATGATTCCGAGTATAGGCGACTGCATGTTTGGTTTCCAGCCCGGATAACCTCCGGTGAATTCTATCTTTCCTCCTGCAAGTTCAACGACACTTGCCATCATGTTGGCCATGTCGGTCTTTGAGGTGTCCACCGAGCTTCTAAGCAAAGCGCAGGCCTTGACAGTATTGCCTTCACTCTTTACAATGGCAAGGTTGGAAGAGGTCTCTACCAGATTTTCCATAGAATCGCTCATTCTGTAAACCCCGTTCGGACATGCGTATATCGCACGTATGATGTTGCAGGAAGTCTTACTGTCTATCATTTCCTTTGGTGCCGATGAAGGATTCAATTCTATTTGCATTCCGCCGTCTTTTGCCGAGAATTCGTTTTTAATGTCCGCACTCATATTTTGAACCGTTTCTTTGGCTTTTGCCACATTGGCGGTAGGTATGCCTATGGTGCAGAACGCTTCGCGCGGTATGGCATTCCTGAGGCTGCCTCCGTTTATTTCACACAGTCTGCAACCTAACTGTTCCAGTTCCCTGAGTATTCTGAACAACACCTTGTTGGCGTTGGCTCTCTGCAATATTATGTCCATTCCCGAGTGACCGCCTTTAAGTCCCTTTACACTCAACACAAAGGCCGAAAGCCCTGCGTCAAATGCTTCCTTCTTGCATTCGAAAGTAATGGTTGCATCTATTCCTCCGGCACAACCAACATACAATTCGCCTTCGGTTTCGGAGTCGAGGTTCAACAGAATGTCACCATTCAGCTCTCCGGCCTTCAATCCGAAAGCTCCGGTCATGCCCGTTTCCTCATCAATCGTGAACAACGCCTCGATAGGACCGTGTTCCAGGCTGTTGTCTTCCAATACGGCCAAGGCAGCCGATACGCCTATTCCATTGTCGGCCCCAAGTGTGGTACCCGTGGCCTTGACCCATTCTCCGTCTATGCGAGGCAGGATAGGATCGGTTAGAAAGTCGTGTTTGGTATCGTTGTTTTTCTGAGGCACCATGTCGATATGAGCCTGAAGGATGACACCCTTGCGGTTTTCCATGCCTTTGCTTGCCTGCTTGCGCATGATTACGTTGCCCGTGCCGTCAATCTTGTATTCTATGTTGTGGGATTTTGCAAAGTCAACCAAGAAATCAACGACCTTGCCCTCATGTTTGGAAGGGTGCGGAATGGAACAAATACTGTCGAAGTGTTTCCACAACCCCTGCGGTTCCAATGTCAATAATTCACTCATAAGTCCTTTGAATTGTTATGTTAATATTTAATTTATTTCAACCTACCCTGCCATAAAAACGTATCCGTTCCGTATTTTAGTCTGTTCAGGTCAATCTCTTGATTGAAAATTCCATACATGCACGAACCGCTTCCCGACAAGGATGCATATACCGCTCCGCAATCATAAAGTCTTTGCTTGATTTGTTCCAGAAGGGGATATTTCCCGAAAAGGCTTTGCTCAAAATCGTTTTTCACACTCTGTTTCCACTGTTCCAAATCCGGCAAATGCCCGTAATCAGTCACCGAAATTTTGGGAGTTACACCGGCATACGCTTCCTTTGTGCTTATTCTTATGTCGGGCTTTACAAGTACTATCGTCTTGCCTTTCAAAGACAAGTCCACAGCCTTGAGTTTTTCCCCCCTGCCGCTTACATACATCGGTCTGTCCTGGGTGAAAAAGACGCAGTCCGAGCCTATGGCTTCGGCATATTTCGCAAGTTGTGCTTCGGACAGGGAGAGCGAGAAGATAAAGTCAAGCAATCTGAGAGTGTATGCCGCATCCGAACTGCCTCCTCCAAGACCCGCAAATGCCGGTATGGCCTTGTGAAGATGTATGTTTACGTTTCCTATTTGAGGATAGTCCTTTTTGAGCAGGCGGTACGCCTTCATGCAGAGGTTGTCCTCAGCATCAGTTTCTCCTATGTCCAGACCGCTTACGGTAAGACATGTTTCGCCTTCCTTGTTCGGTCTTATCTCAAGGGCGTCTCTCAAATCCACGGGATAGAATACGGATTCTATGTCGTGATAGCCGTCATCCCTTTTGCCCGTTATGCCAAGACCTATGTTTATCTTGCAGTTCGGAAAGAATATCATAAAGCACCCATTTTGTTGCAAAGATACGGATTTCTTTCTAACGGTCCGTATCGGTCGGAACAAAAAAGAGAGGCTCGCTGAAAGAGCCTCTCTTTGTCATGTTTTCCATGACTTTATTCTATTATCTTGATGCTTCTCTTTATGAAGTTGTCCAAGGCTTCGCCCTTCAACAATCCCTGACCCAGAAGCGCAAGGTCTTTTAGCTGAGAAAGCGTCTGAGTTTGTTTTTCGGTGTCGGACTGGTTCAATACCTGACTTATGACGGGATGGTTCACGTTTATGACAAGATTGTATCTTTCCGGCATTTCCCCGTAAAACGAAGCCATTCCGCCTCCGCCCATTTCGCTCATCTCTTTCATCCTTCTGAAGAATTCGTTCTGGGTTATGGTCAACGGTTGTGCCGTCTGCTCCAGACTCTCCGTCTGTACGGTGAATTTCTCCTTTTCGACCACGGCCTCAACCAGCTCTTTTATTTTCTTCGTTTCCTCCTCGTTCAATTTGGAAGGTATGACCTCGTCTTTCGGAATAAGCTTGTCGATTGTGTCCGAGTCTATTCGTGCAAAGCGTGCGTCGTTGAATTTCTGCTCAAGAGCCTGCATGAAATGGTTGTCAAGGATTCCGTCCATCAGAAGAACGTCATATCCCTTGTCTTTGGCCGCCTGGATGTAAGGATACTGCTGTTGCACATCGCTCGCGTAAAGATACACCAGTTTTTTGTCCTTGTCCGTCTGGTTCGCTTCGATTTTTGATTTGTATTCCTCAAAGGTAAAATATTCCTTGTCAATGTTCTTCAACTGACAAACCTTTGACATCCTGTCATAAAACTTGTCGTCGCTTATCATTCCATACTTTATGAAGATGGAAAGGTCGTCCCATTTCTTAAGGAATTCCTCCTTGTTGCCCTTGTACATCTGTTCAAGTTTCTCGGCAACCTTTTTGGAAATGTGAGACGAGATTTTCTTGACATTGCCGTCGGCCTGCAGATAGGAACGGGAAACATTAAGCGGTATGTCCGGAGAATCCAGCACTCCTCTCAAAAGCATCATGTATTCCGGTACAACTCCCTCCACGCTGTCGGTAACGAAGACCTGATTGCAGTAAAGCTGTATCTTGTCCCTGTTTGGATCTATGTTGCGCCTTACCTTCGGAAAATAAAGTATTCCGGTAAGATTGAACGGATAATCCACGTTGAGGTGTATGTGGAACAAAGGCTCGTCGAAGTTCATCGGATAAAGCTTGTGGAAGAACTTGTTGTAGTCCTCATCCTTAAGCTCCGAAGGTTTCTGTTTCCACAAAGGATTGGTGTCGTTTATTATCCTGTCCCTTTTTACTTCCACACGTTTCGGGTTTCCGTCCTTGTCCTTTTCCGTAGGGGAGTCTTCCCATGCGGACTCCTTGCCGCAACGTATCGCAACCGGCATGAACTTGCAATACTTGTCCAATAACTCTATTATTCTGTGCTCTTCAAGAAATTCGGACGATGCATCGTCTATGTGCATTATGATTTCCGTTCCTCTGTCCTGTTTGTCGCACTGCTCCATACTGTATTCCGTGCTTCCGTCGCAAGACCAGTGTACCGCAGGAACATCCTTGTAGGATTTGGTTCTTATCTCCACAAGGTCGGATACCATGAAGGCCGAGAAAAAGCCAAGACCGAAATGTCCTATCAGGCTGTTGGCCTCTACTTCGCTTTTACCCTTGTATTTTTCAAGGAACTCTTCAGCACCCGAAAATGCTATCTGCGTTATGTATTTTTCGACTTCTTCCTCGCTCATGCCTATACCTCTGTCGACAACGGTCAGTGTCTTCTTGTCCTTGTCCACAAGCACGTCTATGGTACAGTCTCCGAATTCGCCCTTGAACTCTCCGAGTGACGAAAGCGTCTTGAGCTTTTGCGTGGCGTCAACCGCATTGGATACTATTTCCCTGAGAAAAATCTCGTGGTCGGAATACAGAAACTTCTTTATCACCGGAAAAATGTTCTCGGTCTTTACATTTATTGAACCTTTCATACTATTTAAACGTTTACTTGTTATACAAATCGATTACAACTCACCTTTGGGCAAAATCCGTTCCAGAAGAAAGCGACTGACAACTTGTCATGTATGAAACGAAGAAAGAAATTTATGGAATTTGATTCCGTGAAATTGTTTTCAGAAGACATTTTTTTGTTTTCTGAA
>DXGG01000098.1 GCA_019114015.1 Candidatus Onthomorpha intestinigallinarum
CCAATATAACCAAAAGATTATTCTCTCCAGTTGTGGGATAATTGCCCTCAATACGCTCCGTCCTCCAATAAGCCCTCTCATCCATCTGGGCATCGGCAAAGAAAAGGCCTTTGGGCACGGAAGACAAAAAAGCCCTTTCCTCACTTGTCCTTTCCTCAGGATTTGCAGCAACAAAAGACGAAGGAGTCAAATATCCGTTCCCGTCCTTTATTCCATAAACATACTCCCCTTGCGAAGAAACCAGAAGCGTATATCCGTCAATGCTTACAGCCCAAGACAAATATTCGTCCCCATGCAAATAAAAATCCAAGATACGCTTGTCCTTCAGAACAACCCGTTTCAATGTGGTGTCGGCAGGCACCGACCAAAGCTCACAAAAAACACAAGACAACAAAAACAAAAACAATAATCTCTTTACCATAAAGTCTTCTTCTCTTTTTTGAAATCGCAAATTTACTATGAAATTCCGCGTCCGCAAAATAAAAAGGGGGAAACTCCACCGAAAGAGTCTCCCCCTGAAATGTTATCTTATTATAACTTCTTACTATTTGTTGATGACAAGTTTCTTCGTTTGTCTTTCTCCGTTTACAGACAAAGTGTAGAAATAAGTACCGTTGGACAAGTTTGCAGTATTCATGTTAACCGTGTAGGTTCCGCCTGCAACCTGGCTTCCCTGATTCATATTCATCACTTCTCTTCCCATTATGTCCGTAACAACAATTCTCACATTGCCGGACTTGTTCAAAGTGTAGGATATGGTAGCATTGTTGCTTGCAGGGTTAGGATAAGCGTTCAAGGATGAAGTAAGCTCTGCCACATCGTCCTTTACACCTGCCGTCTCGCTAACCAAAAGACGAATCAATGGAGTACGGTAATCGCAATAAGAAGATGCATAGATTCTTCCGCCCCAAGCATAGCTTGCCGACTCAGACAATCCAGGAGTGAACACCAACAAAGCAGTTTGGTTCATCGCACCAGGACCGAACGTATTCAATTGAGGGTCGTCAGTACCCACGGAGAACTTACCGGTAGTCAACAAACGATAGCAAGCATAGTATGTCTCATCGGCTTCTATCTTTACTCCGTAAGGGAAAGGCATGTAAATGGTATGGAACTGGTCAGAAGTGATAACATCCAAATAAACAGGGTCAGTACATAATCCATTGTTAAGGTCAGACTGCTGAACAGTGTAAGGAGCCGATTCAACAGGATTACCGAACTCATCCTCCACATCAACTATCACAGCATCCCATGATTCAGCATTATAATCGAACTTTCTCAATTTACCTTGTATCACAACACCGGGTGCACAAGAGTCCAAAGAAGGAACCACTTCAACACCGTTGATATATTTGTCCGCGTTTGGGGTAGCACTTGCTGAGAAAGCAACACAAACCTCATAACCTTCACTTGTGTATGCAGCTTCATTCGTCAAATAAACGTTTCCACCTTCTTCAACAAAACCGTATCTGAAGTCTCTTCTTTCAACCAATACGTTTCTGTCCTTTGCCCATTGATAATGTCCTTCAGGAACAACCATCGGTCCTACCACATTGAAATAAGTGGTATCGTCCAAAAACTGAGTAAAGTCGGTTTCTGCCGAAGTCAACTTGCTTGCCAATGCATAAGTGCCTACGTTTAGAGAAGGCAAACTGGTACTGTAAGCCCTCATATCTCTCGTTCTCATAGCCGTCCAAACAGTATCGCTTCCATCTATTGAATAGATACCGGTATAAGTAGTGTTTGCCACTGTATCAGGCTCGGAATAATTTCCCCATCCTTCAACCATAGTGTAAACATCAGGCTGACCTTCTTCTTCTGCAACGGCAACCGAATACAATTCTGTCGTCAAGACAATATCATTGTAATCCGTAGCACCCGTATTCTCCAAAGTAACGTTGTAAACCAAAGTATCAGGAACTATTCCCTGAGGAATAAGATGATAACCGCCGCCATAGTATTCTTTGGCTACCAAATCCACCCTGTTTTCAGGACTTTCAGACCAATAGAAATCATCAACTATCCAAAAATATCCGTGAGGTTGAGCCGGAGTAGCAGGCGAATACAAACGTACACGAACATAAGTAAGCTGGTCAGGAGTTGCTCCTACAGCATTGGCATTCAATGTTCCGTTAGGCAAAGTAACTTTCTTTACACCATAGTCAAAAACATTTGCATTCATTTCAACACCTCTTACGTTAAACTCTATGGAGTCGTAAGTAGTAAAGTTAGGGTCATTACTCCAATCTATAAAATAACGTTCCTGATTGAAGCGTTGAAGAACCTGGTTGAAATATAAGTCAACACCTCTTTTTCCATAAGTTTCCAAAGGTGCCGTAAACATTATATAACCACCAAGATTAAAGTTGTTCAAATTCTCGTTATACAAAGCTAACATGTCAACATAAGCGAAACCATTGGCAGCAGAAAGATTGTAATATGTATTTTCCCCTGCCCATGCAGGCCAAAATATAAACCATCCGTAACCAGTGATTCCCAAGAATTGATCTATAGGCGCACCCATGCCAAAACCGCTTGTGGTATCGGTCTTTTTCCATATATCATCGGAAATCTGATTTGATGCAGTTTTACCGAATGTATACAAGGATTGATCGCTGAAATCGCATATCAACTCCCTTGTGTCGTCTTTGCTCATGTTCAAGGCTGCCTTTTTCTGGCTTTTTATTCTCTGGCTTACTTCAGCCTTAAGATTCGCCTTTTTCTGCGTGTTCAAAGCATCTGTCTTGATACCTATCTGTGCAAAGACTCCAGATGTACCAAGCAACAATGCCAACGCCAACAATGTTTTTTTCATCTTTGTACTTTTTTTTTGTAAGAAATTATTTTTATCTACATCGCATAAACTTTGCCGTGCAAATATAGTACATTTGTTCATATCCGCAAGCATGCACCAATGAAAAAAATGAAATTTGATTTCAAAAAAATCTTTTCTGAATCCGTTTTTTTCTTTTCTGAATTCATTTTC
>DXGG01000099.1 GCA_019114015.1 Candidatus Onthomorpha intestinigallinarum
CAACACCTTTTCTTTCAACTCTCCTTACGGTGCATGCCCCTATTGCAACGGTTTGGGCGAAATAACACAGGTGGAAATGGACAAGATATTTTCGGACAGGAACAAAAGCCTCAATCAGGGAGGACTTACACCAATAGGCAAGCCGAAACCGGACAGTTGGTTTGCCAAACAACTGCAACAGCTCGGCAAGGAATACGGTTTCGATTTGGATACGCCGTTCAAGGATTATTCTCCCGAAGCCATGAACGCGTTATTGTATGGCAAAGGTGAAGAAAACGACAAATACGGCGGATTTCAGGGAATAGTCAATTTCATAACATCCCAAATCAATGAATTCACACCGATAAGCATACAGAAATGGGCAATGAGTTTTATGAACAAAACCACCTGCCCTCATTGCAAGGGAAGCCGTTTGAAAGAAGAGTCCCTTTGTTTTAGGATAGAGGGAAAGAACATTGCGGAACTGGCCGGAATGGACATAAGGGATTTGGCCTCATGGTTCAAGGATATAAATCCCGGACTTGACAGGAAAAAACAAACGATAGCAAACGAAATACTGAGAGAAATAAACGTAAGAATAGATTTTCTGTTGGATGTTGGCTTGGGTTATTTGAGTCTCGACAGAAGCGCGCGCAGCCTTTCGGGAGGAGAAAGCCAGAGAATTAGACTGGCAACACAGATAGGTTCCAAGCTGGTCAATGTCCTTTACATATTGGATGAGCCGAGCATAGGACTGCATCAGGCTGACAATCTGAAACTCATACATTCCCTCAAACAACTGAGGGACAGCGGAAACTCGGTCATAGTCGTTGAACACGACAAGGACATGATGCTGGCCTCGGACTATATAGTGGACATAGGACCCGGAGCAGGAATAAACGGAGGTAAAATAACCGCAATAGGCACTCCGGAAGAACTGTTGCAACAAGACTCCTTGACGTGCAAGTACCTTAGAGGCGACAAAAAAATAGAAATCCCTAAAACCAGAAGAAAAGGCAACGGAAAAAGCATAGAACTGAAAGGAGCCTGCGGCAATAACCTCAAAAACGTGGATCTGCATATTCCGCTCGGTTGTCTTATCTGCATCACAGGCGTTTCGGGAAGCGGAAAGTCATCCTTGATAAGCGACACACTGCACCCGATATTGAGCAAACTGTTTTACAGAGCCGAAAAGACCCCTTTGCCATACCGCAGCATAGAAGGAACGGAAAACATCGACAAGGTGATAGAAATAAACCAAAGTCCGATAGGCCGCACGCCAAGAAGCAATCCCGCCACCTTCATAGGAGTATTCGACGACATAAGAAAACTGTACGCGAACCTGCCTACGGCCAAGATACGCAACTACAAGGCAGGGCAGTTCTCGTTCAATGTAAAGGGAGGCCGTTGCGAGGAATGTCAGGGTGCGGGAGTAAAGACCATTGCAATGAACTTCCTGCCCGACGTTTATGTCACATGTCCGCAATGCCACGGAAAAAGATACAACAGGGAAACTCTGGAGGTCAGATACAAGGGAAAATCAATAAGCGAAGTGCTTGACATGAGTTTCACCGAGGCTTTGGATTTCTTTGAGAACTATCCCGGAATACGGAGACAGCTTTCCATGGTGGTGGAAGTGGGACTCGGATATCTCACACTCGGACAACCCTCCACAACTCTCTCGGGAGGAGAAAGCCAAAGGATAAAACTGGCGGCCGAACTGGGCAAAAAAGACACCGGAAACACGCTTTACATATTGGACGAACCT
The DNA here is from genome assembly GCA_019114015.1 of Candidatus Onthomorpha intestinigallinarum. Taxonomy (GTDB): domain Bacteria; phylum Bacteroidota; class Bacteroidia; order Bacteroidales; family P3; genus Onthomorpha; species Onthomorpha intestinigallinarum. The sequence goes on from DXGG01000099.1 coordinate 1,748, forward strand.
ACAACGGGACTGCATTTCGAAGACATAAGGGTACTGCTCGAAGTCTTGCAGAAGCTGGTCGACAAAGGCAACAGCATGATAGTCATAGAACACAATCTGGATGTGATAAAGGTTGCGGATTACATCATAGACATGGGCAAAAACGGCGGAAGAGAAGGTGGAAAGATTGTTGAAGAGGGAACACCGGAACAAATAGCCGCCTCGGACAAAAACAGCATAGGCATTTTCCTTAGAAAAGAACTGAAACAATAAGCTTTGACAGAACCCGTTTTAAATTTAAAATCCGATATTTTCCTAAAATGAATGATGAAAATGTTTTGTACATATTCCTGATTACGGTCGCGGTGCTTGCCGTTGTCGTTGCAGTGTACGCAATCCTCAAACGAGCCCTGCATTTGTCCAATTCAAAAACACATAAAAGACAATCCGTGGAAACGGAAAGAATGAACACCGTAAGCGAAGCCGTAAACGCTTACGGTCAACCGGAAGAGGTGATTGTGGCAGACCCGACAAGAGTGGAGAACAGCAATTCCGTCATACTGGTTTACGATTCCGAAGGTTTCCTTGTAATAAACGGTGTGGCCGTACCGAAAGAAGACATAATCGACATTGACATTCACAATGTTGCAACGCCTTACGAAACAGCCTCTTATGAGATAAGGGTGAAAATGAAATCGGAAGAACTCCCGTCATTGTCTGTTTTTGTCGGCAACAGTTCGATGTTCGCAAAGGAGATATTCGAACAGCTGTCCGGAAAGTTGAAAGGATGAAAAACGGATATTACAAAAGCACAGTTTCTTAATTAGGTCTTTTTATCTGAATGTAAATAGATTGTCAACTCTTTTTTTTGACATTATCATTTTATACATTGTACACGATTAGCAAACCAATCATTCCAACTACTAGATTGATATACAATCATGCTTCCACAAGGGATGTATAAAACATTCTTGGCATTACAACCATAAAAACAATCATGACCCAATATTGGAGGCGTTTCCGTTAAAGAAACAGTGGATGTTAAAGAAAAACAACCACTAAATGCATTACGACCTATAGAAATTATACTATTCGGAATAGTAACAGATGTCAAAAACTTACAATCCGTAAACGAATAGTCTCCAATAACAGTTACATCGTTTTGAATTGTAACAGATACTTTAGCACCAGGACATTGTATCAAAGTGTCTTTGGCATAGTTATACAAAACACCATCAACGGAAGAATAATTCTTATTATCTGAGGATACGTTTATTGATGTTAAAGAGGTACATGAAGAAAATGCTCCATATCCTATAGAAGTTACACTATTGGGAATACTTATGGAAGATAAAGATGTACAGCCACTAAACGCCCACGCTTCAATCGAAACAACGCTATTTGGAATTTCTACTTTACTTAGAGAAGAACAATCTGAAAATGCATTGAATCCAATATTGGTTACACTATTGGGAATACTTACTGTTTTCAAAGAAGAACAATCTGAAAACGCATTGAATCCAATATTGGTCACACCGTTAGGAATGCTTACTGTTTTCAATGAAGAACAATCCGAAAACGCATTGGCTCCAATATTATTTACATTGCTAGAAATACTTACCGATTTCAAATATGAGCAATCTGCAAAGGCACCCTCATCAATAGATGTCACATTGTAGGATGTGCCCTTATATTTTATAGTTGATGGAATAATTACCGATTTTGCAGATTGACTACAAGACAAAACTCCAACTGAAGTGTCGCTTAACACATTATATGTCAAATCACCTACCTCAATAACCTGCGCTTGCAACACTGACACTCGGCAAAACAAGATAACACAAAACAAGACAACAAAGACTTTTTTCATACGTATTTATTTTACAAGGATTCACATATGCAAAAATAAAAAATAATAATTCGTTACTATGTAGAATTGTAAGTTTTTTTTGTGCTGTGTATTGTAAGTAAAGAAAGGAAAATTATAAATTCGCTTATATGCATATCTCTCTCGGGGAAAAAAACATAGGTAAAATTTGCAGCCAAAGAAAAAAGTTGTAATTTTGCAACCTCTTTCGGCGGGATAGCTCAGTTGGTTAGAGCGTCGG
>DXGG01000100.1 GCA_019114015.1 Candidatus Onthomorpha intestinigallinarum
CTGCCTATCTTCATGGTCATAAAACGTTTGTTGATTCTGATTTTCTCTTTTCTGAATTCATTTTTTTCTTTCTTGATTCCAATTTTCTCTTTCTTGATTCCGTAAAACTGAAATAAAGAAAGAAAAAATCACCTCAACCATTTCTCTTTCCTGTACCATGCCACCGTCTTCTCGACGCCTTTTTTCAAATCGTACTGCGGCACATAGTTCAGGTCCCTTTTCAAGTCCTCTATGTCGCAATCCCAATTCCTTGCGGCCATAATGGCATATTTGTCCCTGTTGAGGGTAAACTGTCTGCCCGTAAGCCTGCCGACACAGTCCAGAAACATGGAAATCCATTTCACGACAAACAACGGGAACTTCAGCTTGAGTGTCCATACCCCCAAAGCTTGTCTGGAAATTTCCGCATATTCGGAATCAAGATACATTCTTCCGTCACTGACAAAATAAGTCTTGCCTGTCACAGGTGTTTCAAAAGCAGAAATACATACCTGCACAAGGTCTTCGCAATAAACGAAAGTCAGATGCTGTCTTACAAAACCGAGATACGGTTCTATGTGATTATCAATAGTTTGAAAGAACAGAAAGTAATCTGTTTCACGTGGACCATACACCCCGGTAGGTCTCAATATCACATATCTGCCCTTAAAATTGTCTCTGATATATTCCTCCGCCTTCAATTTGGAACGTCCGTAGGCAGTATTGGGTTTGTTTTCGTCCGTAACCCTTGCCTTCTCGAATGTTGTTTCGTCCGCAGGTCCGTGGGCGGCAAAAGACGAAAGGTATATCAACTTTGTCTCATCCGGATTTAAAGCATCGACCAGATTTTTTGTCAAACCGAAATTAATCCTTTCGAAGTCTTCCAAACGTTTTGCCTTGGTCAGACCTGCCAAGTGGAATACGCAGTCAAACCGTTCCTTTTCCAGTTCCTCATGCAACAATTGAGGATTGTCCAATGAAAGGGTAATGAAGTTTATCCTTTCATCCTGCAAATACTTTCTGCTTGAGTTTTTCCTTACTCCCGCATATACGGTATATTTATCCGTTTTAAGCAAACTGTCTATAAGGGTGCTGCCTATGAATCCGCTTGCTCCCGTTACCAGAACTTTTGTCATTGTATTATTCTATGGATTTGATGTAAGCCCTTCTTCTTACCGCTATGCGGCTGTCGTATTTCTCCCATACGCGTGCGGCAAGGTTGTCTTCCAGTTGAGGATTGGCTATTGCCATTTTTGCTCCGAGTTCTATGTATTTCTTGTTCATCTCGGCGTAGTAAATGGAATGTATCCCCTTTTTCTGCCATTCGGGTTTCACTCCGTTAAGGTAGAGATCTATGTTTTCAAAGTTCTTCAATGCTTTCAGGATATGAAACCAGCCGAACGGGAAAAGCCTGCCCTTGGATTTTCTGAGAGCCTTGCTCAATGAAGGCATGGATATTCCGAAAGCCACTATATTATCTTCCGTATCTACCACAAGGCAAATAAGTCTCTTGTCCAGAAAAGGAAAATACTGTTTGATGTAAAACTGCTTTTGTTTGTCGTTCAAGGGAACATAACCGAAAAGACCGGAGAAGGCTTCGTTCAATGTGTCAAACAGTTTCAATCCGTACTTTTCGGCTATCTTTTTCATACTCATGCCTTCCACTATACTCAATTGATACTTGTCCTTAATCATTTCATTTATGCGACAAACCTTCTCGGGTATGGGCTGATTGGCCTGTATCTGGTATTGAATCCAATCAACAGCCTTTTTGTATGAAAGGTTTTCCATGTGTTGGGGATAATAAGGAGGATTGTAATAGCAGGCCATAGGACAATCAACATCGAATCCATCCACTATCATTCCTTCCTTGTCCATATCGGTAAAACCCATAGGGCCTACTATTTCAGTCATTCCATGTTCCTTTCCCCATCGTGCGACACTATCAAGAAGAGATTCACACACCTTTTCGTCGTTGACAAAATCCAACCAACCGAATCTTACTCTTTTCTCATTCCATATTTCGTTGGATTTTCTGTTGATTATCCCCACTATCCTGCCTACGACCTCTTTTCCACTGTATGCCAGAAATATCTTGCAGTCACAATAATCCAAAGCAGGATTCTTTTTAGGATTAAAAGTCGTTTTTTCATCCATTATCAAAGACGGAACCCACATACTGTCATTCTTGAACAATTTGTAGGGAAATTCAAGAAACTTTCTAAAGTCCTTTTTCGTTGTAACCTCTCTTGTAGTTATTTGATTCATAATTCCGAACGGTTGAAAAGAAAAGCTATTTGATTATATCGTGCTTACGGAACACTTTTGTCAGTTTGTCTATCGCCTCATCTACCTGTTCTATTGTGTGGGTAGCCATCAATGAAAACCTTATGAGAGTATCCTCGGGTGAACATGCCGGAGGTATTACCGGATTTACAAATACACCCTGTTCGTACAATTCCTGGGTAATCATGAATGTCTTATAGTTATCCCTTATATAAAGAGGAATTATAGGCGTTTCTGTACATCCTATTTCAAAGCCGAGAGTCTTGAATGCATTGAGAGAATAATTGGTTATCTTCCAAAGGTTTTCAATTCTTTCAGGTTCCTGTCTGATTATATCCAAGGCGGCTATTACGCTTGCGGTGGCTGCCGGAGATATAGAAGCGGAAAAAATATACGGACGCGAATGATGTCTAAGAAAATTGATGGTTTCAGCATCCGTAGCTATGAAACCTCCTATCGTAGCAAGAGACTTGCTGAACGTACCCATTATAAGGTCAACCCTGTCCGTCAGTCCAAGATGGCTGCACAAGCCTTCTCCGTTTTTTCCGAAAACTCCAAGACTGTGGGCTTCGTCAACATAAACCGAACAGTTGTATTTGTCTGCCAAATCGGTTATTTCCTTAAGTTTTGCCACATCCCCTTCCATTGAAAACACTCCGTCAATAACTATAAGTTTTACACTGTCGTAAGGAATCTTTTTCAAGATTGATTCCAAGGATGACATGTCATTGTGTTTGTATTTGTAAGAGGTTGCGAATGAAAGTCTCTTGCCCTCCACTATAGAAGCATGGTTCAATTCATCGCAAATGATGTAATCTCCTCTTTTTGTGATTGTAGGTATCACTCCTATATTTGCATGGAATCCTGTAGAATACAATATTGCCTTTTCTTTTCCGACAAATTTTGCCAGTTTTTCTTCCAGTTCAGTATGAATGTCCAATGTTCCGTTCAAAAAAGGTGAACCTGCACAACCAGTTCCGTATTTTCTTACAGCCTCAATAGTAGCCTCCTTTATCTTAGGGTGATTTGTAAGACCCAAATAACTGTTCGAACCGAACATCAACACTCTTTTTCCGTGCATTAAAACCTCTGTATCCTGCTCGCTTTCTATCTCCCTGAAATACGGATAACACCCCAAAGCCTTCACTTTCTGTGGTTCATCATATTGAGCCAATCTTGCACGTAACTGTTTCATACTGTTTATTTTATATTTAAATTATTTTACTGATTGATTTCCTTTTCTATATTTTCCAAAAGTCTGCTGCATCCTATCCTGAAATAATTGGGAGAATCGTATGCAACAGATGTAAAAAATCTGTGTATTTGTCTGTATTCCAATGCCTGCAAACTTGTATTCACTCCACCAGACACTTTCAGTCCTTTCATTACACCGTGTTTAAAGAAATATTTTCTGATTGCCAGCAACATGACACAAACGGAATATATGTCAGCTCCTTTTGAAATTTTTCCGGTGGATGTTTTGATAAAATCCGCTCCGGATTCCAAAGCCAAAAGAGACGCTTTCATTATTTTTGACATACTGTCCAACTCTCCCGTTTCCAATATTACTTTCAATGCTGTTTTACCGTTCAATGTCTTAATCAAATCCCTTATCCTTGAAATTTCATCTCCAACTTCATTGTAAGCACCTTCCAAGAACACTCCCCTGTTAAGACAAATGTCTATTTCATCCGCACCGTTCTTAACCGAATAGACAATATCCTCCAATTTGGCATCAAGCGACAGTTGTGAATGAGGAAATCCGGCACTTACGACGACAGATCTTATGTTTTTATTTTTTTTGTATTTGTTTATCGACCCTATTAAATTGGAATAACTACATACACCGGCCACAGTATAACTCTCTCCTTTATAATCGAAAACGGAAGCATCGGACATACGCTTTATACTTAGATCATTTTCCGTATCCGCGAGAGAAGTTAAATCCAAAAAACCTATCAAGGACAACAGATCATCATTTGAAGGTTTATCTGCAAACCAAGCAAAACTCAAAGCATCTACTTTCTGCTTAAATAAGTCTACATCATCATTTTCAACAAGCTGTAAAAGTAAATCCTCACATTCCATCCCGTTCAAATCCTTGGTATTCATCTATCAAGTTGCTGCTTTGTCCGTATAACATTAAAACTTTCATCTGCAAATTTAGGCATTTGCCTTGTTTTTCGCACGGAACTTGGAATTATTAACTTTATTTTCATTCCTTTTCTCCATGATTTTTTGTTCATTTTGGACCTGTCAATTAAAAATTTCTTCAATTTGGATGCAAACATATTATCCCCAAAATCCATTATTTTGGATTCAAAGAAAAAATTTCTGTTCTCTATCATCAAATCCGTCAAAGGAATATTCACAGGACATATTTTTGAACAATTTCCGCATAAAACAGAATTAAAACTCAAGTGTTTGTGACTTTCGAAATTTTCAAGAAAGGGTAATACAACATTTGCCAATGGTCCTGTAAACACATTGTTGTAGGGTTCATCAGAAATGGTATTGTAAACGGGACAAACTCTCTTGCAGGCTCCGCAATCGATGCAAAGCAAAGCCTTTCGCTGGTTTTTTGTAGCCAGAATATTTGATCTTCCGTTATCTACCAGGAAAACATGTGATTCCGTTCCTTCCGCAGAGTTGTCGGGATTGAATACTGCGGACAAAAACGGGAAATCTACATTTTCCCTGTATATGGAATATATATGGGAAAACAATTCAATATCCTTAATATTACATATGAACTTG
>DXGG01000101.1 GCA_019114015.1 Candidatus Onthomorpha intestinigallinarum
GTATATGGAAGTATTGGATTATGACGACGAGTATTTCATGTCCATGGCTTTGGAGGAGGCGCGTTTTGCCGGTCTTGAGGGCGAAATACCGGTAGGAGCAGTTGTTGTGTGCGGCAACAGGATAATAGCCAGGACTCACAATCTGACACAAAGACTCAATGACCCTACGGCTCATGCCGAAATGCAGGCCATAACCTGTGCCACCGAGTTTCTCGGAGGCAAATATCTGACGGACTGCACTATGTATGTGACCTTGGAACCCTGTGTGATGTGTGCCGGAGCCTTGTTCTGGTCGCAGATAGGCAAGGTGGTTTATGGGGCAAAGGACGAAAAGAGGGGAGCCTCGCTTGTGGGCAGGAATCTGTATCACCCTAAAACGCAAATAGTTTCGGGCGTAAAAGAAAAGGAATGCTCGGAAATAATAAAGGCCTTTTTCAAGGAAAGGAGGAAATAGAACATGTATATTATAGACCCTGAGGCCGAAAGGTCCGAGATATTGAGAAGATACAAACACATAATCACTGTGGTTTCTTCAACGGCCAAAAAGGAGGAGAAACGTCAGATAAGGAAAGCATTTACCGTGGCGATGAATGCGCATTACGGAGTGAGACGTAAAACGGGCGAACCCTATATATATCACCCTTTGGAGGTTGCAAGGATTGCCTCGGAGGACCTCGGATTGGGACCGACGGCCGTTGTCTGTGCCTTGTTGCACGATGTGGTGGAGGATACCGAGTACACAATAGAGGACATTGAAAACATATTTGACTCCAAGGTTGCACAGATAATAGATGGACTGACCAAGATAGAGGGTGTGTTTGACTATGCGACCAATTCCATACAGTCGGAAAATTTCAAGAAGTTGCTGACGGCCATGGGTGACGATGTGAGGGTCATATTGCTAAAATTGTGTGACCGTCTGCACAATATGCGTACATTGGATTCAATGCCGGAGCACAAACAACTGAAAATAGCTTCCGAGACCCAGCAACTGTATGTTCCTTTGGCGCATCGTCTCGGACTGTACAAGATAAAGAGCGAACTGGAGGACCTTGCAACGAAGTATCTTAATCCTAAAGGGTATCAGGACATATCTTCTAGACTTAAGGATACTGAAAAGGAAAGGAACGATTTTATCAAGGCGTTTGCCGAACCGATAAAACGACAGTTGGAAGAAAGGGGGTACAGGTTCACCCTGTCGGGTCGGGTCAAGTCCATAACCTCCATATTGAACAAGATAGAGAAAAAGGCTGTGAGGTTTGAGGAGATATACGATATCTTTGCCATAAGGATAATACTTGATGTCGGTCCGGAGGTAGAGAAAGAGGCTTGTTTCTCGGTTTATTCCATCATAAGTTCCATGTACCAGCAGCGCAGGGACCGTTTCAGGGACTGGCTGACCAATCCCAAGAGCAACGGTTACGAGGCATTGCACTGCACGGTTATGAGCAATCAGGGCAAATGGGTGGAAGTGCAGATACGCAGTACGAGGATGGATGAGATAGCAGAGAAAGGTCTGGCGGCACATTACAAATACAAGGAGGTGGAAGAGGGTGAACTGGATGACAGTCTGGATTCATGGCTTTCGCAGGTCAGGGAACTGTTGGACAACGATGCGTCCAATGCCGTTGACTTTGTGAACGACTTCAAGTTGAATGCGGTTACCGACCAGATTACGGTATTTACTCCAAAGGGTAAGGCAATCAATCTTCCGGTCGGTGCAACCGTATTGGATTTTGCCTATAATGTGCATACCGAACTTGGCAACAGATGTATGGGAGCCAAGGTGAACTACAAGGTTGTTCCTATTGACTATAAACTTAGGGCAAGCGACCAGGTTGAGATCATAACCTCCAAGATAGTTAAACCGAAGCAGGAATGGCTGTCTTTCGTAAAGAGTTCAAAGGCGTCGGCCGAGATAAAGAATTATCTTAAGGATTATCGCAAGGGATTTCAGGCTTCGGGGATTGAGAAGTTGCAGGGCTTGTTCAAATCGTATAACATAGAGTACAACGAGAACAATGTGGAGAGATTGAGACACTTTGTGAACATAAACAATCAGATAGACTTTTTTTACAGTGTTTACGAAGAGAAAGTGTCCGAGGCGGATGTAAGACGATGTTTTGAGAAGTCATCCAAAAGCTCCATGTGGATGTTTCTGCGCAATCCGTTTACGCCAAAGAAAAAGGGTAAGGAGGAGAAGACGCTTAAACAGGAAATACTTGAGCAGGCCAGACACAATCCTGAAAATGTACTTATAGGCAAGGATGCCGAAAATCTGCCTTATATTACCGCCAAATGCTGCAATCCTTTGCCCGGAGATGACATAATAGGGCTGATAAGGGAGGATTGCATAGAGGTTCACCGTACGAACTGCAAGCATGCGGTGGATGAAATGAGCAAGTTCGGCAACCGTATCGTTAAGGCCAAGTGGAGGGAAAACGAGAAGATTACTTTTTTGGCAGGCATAAAGATGATAGGCATAGACCGAAGGGGATTGTTGCACGATTTGACCAGGGTGATTTCCGAGGCATGGAATATCAACATAAGAGGTTTGGTTATGGAGAGCAGTGAGGGGGTTTTTGAGGGCAGGATGATGGTTTATATTTCGGATGCGGAGCATCTGAACCGTCTTATTGAAAACATCAGGAAGGTTGACGGTATAGAAAAGGTCTTCAGAGTGTAAACCCTTAAGGCATATTGGAAGACAGGAAGGCCAGGGACACTTTCGTGTTTTTGGCTTTCTTTATTACTTTCAACAGGTTGTTTATCGTTGCGGATGTGGTTATCACATCGTCCACAATGAGTATGTGCTTGTTTGCAATAAGGGACAGATCTTTTGCCGAAAATATGCCATCCACATTGTCCCAACGGTTGTCGCTTTCCACTTGAGGATTGTTGTTTACATGTCTTCTGATGGCATTTGTCACAAGCGGTTTCCCCGTTTGTTTGGACAATATTCTGCCGAGGTATTCGCTTTGGTTGAATCCTCTTTTCAGCAGTTTCCTCCAATGCAGTGGAACGGGGACAATGGCATCTATGTCTTTCATCCACTCCATTGATTCAAGGTGTCTGGCCCACATTCCGCCCAGTGTTCTGCCGCTGTAAATGTTTTGTCGGTATTTGAAGTTTATTATTGCTTCCTTGCATTTGTTATAGTTGAGGAATATGTCAAGGTGTTCGTAAGGCATTTCAGTTATCAGATAGTCATACTTTTCAATGAGTGAATTGTTGTATCGTTGTCCGACCATGCATGGCAGACACAGGTCCTTTTCTCCGCTTGCCAGCACTCTGCCGCAAAAAAGACACCGTCTCGGGAAAAGAAGCTCGAGCAACATGTTTTGGCAATGAAAGTATTTCTTGTCTTACTGAATGATTAAGAACGTTTTGTTTAGGTGTGAAGTATGAATGATGACATAAGATAGAACACACCGGCACCGGCAAGGTATCCGAGCAAAGCCCAAAGCGTTATCTTTTTCAAGTACCAGATGAAGTCTATTTTCTCCATTCCCATAATTGCGACACCTGCGGCAGAACCGATGATTAACAGGCTGCCTCCCGTACCTGCACAGTATGCAAGACCTTCCCAGAAAGCACCGTCAACAGCAAAATGACCTACGGCTTCTATCGGGTACATGCCCATGGCGGCCGCAACCAGAGGAACGTTGTCTATGATGGAAGAAAGAACTCCTATAATCAGATTTATCACATATACGTTGCCCAGTTTGTCCAAGGATTCGGCTAACAGTTTCAGATGTCCGGCCTCGTTCAGACAGCTTACGGCCATAAGTATTCCGAGGAAGAAGAGAACGGAAGGGGTGTCTACTCTTTGTATTATTGAGGTTACGTTCAGGCGTGAATATATTTCAGGCCTGTTCTTGTGCATTATTTCGGTTGTAACCCACAAAATACCCAAGCCCAGAAGGATGCCCAGATAAGGAGGAAGATGTGTAATGGTTTTGAATACCGGTACGAACAACAACAGACCTACTCCCATGCAGAGTATAATCTTGCTTTGTTTCTTTGAAATGCTTGAAACGGCAGCCTCGTCGTTTTGCTTTGGCCTTTCAACGTTTCCTTTCATTGTGAAACTGATGATTGCAAGCGGAACGAGCATTGATACCAATGCGGGCAGGAATGTTTCCAATATTATCTTTCCTGCGGTTATGTTGCCTTTTATCCAAAGCATTATGGTAGTCACATCACCTATAGGAGACCATGCGCCACCAGCATTTGCCGCCAAGATGACCATACCGCAGAAGAACCAGCGTGTCTTCTGGTCCTGAATCAGTTTTCTCAACAATGCGCATATTACTATGGCCGTTGTAAGATTGTCCAAAACGGCAGACATGAAGAAAGTAAGAATACTTATAATCCATAGCAGTTTTTTCTTGTTTGTAGTTGTTATCCTGTCCGTTATTATGGAGAATCCGTCGTGTCTGTCTACAATCTCCACTATGGTCATAGCACCCAAAAGGAAGAAAAGAATTTCAGCCGTTTCACCCAAATGACCTATAAGACTTTCGTGGTCAAATCCCGGTCCCATTAGTGCATATACTGCCCAGATGACAGCTGCAAGCAATAAGGCCGTTGCAGACTTGTTTATTTTCAATGGATGTTCCAGGGCTATCATGGCATAGCCTACGATAAAGATAATAATCATCAAACCGAAATACATAATCTTCTGTTTTTAGTGTTTATAAATAATTTCCTTTTTCTTCTTGTTTATTTCTGTACTGTATGCCGACGATTTTTCAGTTGGTTTGTTCAAGTATGAATTGTGTAATTATATCCAATACCTTTGGCGATATTGTCTGTTCTATCGTATAGTATTCATCGACAAGGCCAGTATCGCATTGCTGGAAAAGATGGTTAAGACCTTCCAGCTCCATGACGGAATATTTTTTGTTTCCGGCTTTTTTCAGTGCTTTTTCTATTGCCGGCAGGTTTTGTTTGGACAATACCTGCAAATCCTTAGTACCGTTCAGTGCCAATACCGGAATGGTCAGTCTGCTGAGGTAAGGCTGCGGATCCAAGTCGAGGAAACAGCTCATCCAAGGGGTGTTCATCGATTCATGACTTCTGTTTTTCAGCATTTCCAACTGTTTCTCTATATCATCCTGAGAGTAATTCATTTCGGACAATATGGCCTTGTTCTGTTCAATCAGTACATCCATCCCTTTCACTCCCGGTCCGGCAAGAAGAACAATGAATGCTATGTCCTTCCTTTCCGAGGCTACGATAGGGGCAATCAACCCTCCTTCGCTGTGACCTATAAGGCCTATCATTGCAGTGTCTATGTTCGGATGCGTTTTCAGAAACTCCACGGCCGACATTACATCCTGTGCATAGTCGAGAGTCGTTGCGTTGAACAATGCCGTATCCTTTGAACCGTAGCCTCTGTCGTCGTATCTCAAGACGGCTATGCCTTTTTTTGCCAAATGGTCGGCAATGACTGCAAAAGGTTTGTGTCGGAATATTTCTTCATCCCTGTTTTGCAGTCCCGACCCCGTTATCATTATGCATACTGGGTATCGTTTGCTTTTGTCAGGATAGGTAAGCGTTCCGTTGAAGGTGTAGTTTACTCCCGGAGTTCTGAAAGAGACTTCCTCTTGTATATAGCTTACATTGCTGTCGGGTGTTTGCGGTCTGTTTACTTGTTGCAACCGATTTACTTTTACAAATGTCAATGGCATACGGAGCAGTCCCTGATTGAACATGCCGTTTACGCTGTCACGACTTTCGGACAATGCTCCTCTGAATACCACGCCCAGATTACGTACCGAGAAAAGCAGGGAATCGTTTCTCCATCTTATCTTCGAACAGTTGAATCGTTCTTCCGTCTGTGCAGGAGAGCCTAATATGCCGGTGGTGTCTTCGGCATGGATTATTTCCAAAGTAAGGGGCAAAGATGCAACACCGGTGTTCAGTTCCGCCTCCCAGTATTCCCTGTTTTGGGCAAGGCAGGGAATACTGAAAAGACAAAAAAGAACAACGAAGAATCGTTTGTTTGATTTCATGAAATTTTTAGGTATGGAAAACGAATGCGGACATCAAATAGAACATGCCTGCACCGGCAAGATATCCGAGCAATGCCCAAAGCGTTATCTTTTTCAAGTACCAGATGAAGTCTATTTTCTCCATTCCCATAACGGCAACACCTGCTGCAGAACCGATGATTAACAGGCTGCCTCCCGTACCTGCACAGTATGCAAGGCCTTCCCAGAAAGCACCGTCAACCGCAAAATGCCCTACGGCTTCTATCGGATACATGCCCATGGCGGCTGCAACCAAAGGGACGTTGTCTATGACTGAAGAAAGAAATCCTATAATCAGATTTATCACATATACGTTACCCAGTTTGTCCAATGATTCGGATAGAAGTTTGAGGTGTCCTGCCTCGTTCAGACAACTTACGGCCATAAGTATTCCGAGGAAGAAAAGAACGGAAGGGGTGTCCACCCTTTGTATTATTGACGTCACGTTCAGACGTGAATACATTTCAGGTTTGTTCTTGTGCATTATTTCGGTCGTCACCCACAATATACCCAGGCCCAAAAGAATACCCAGATAAGGAGGAAGATGCGTTATCGTTTTGAATACAGGTACGAACAGCAACAGACCCACTCCCATGCAGAGTATAATCTTGCTTTGTTTCCTTGAAATGCTTGAAACGGTGGCTTCATCGTTTTGCTTTGGTCTTTCAACGTTTCCTTTCATTGACAAACTGATTGCAGCAACCGGAACAAGCAATGAAATCAATGCAGGCAGGAATGTTTCCAATATTATCTTTCCTGCGGTTATGTTTCCTTTTATCCAAAGCATTATGGTGGTCACGTCGCCTATAGGAGACCACGAACCGCCTGCATTTGCCGCCAATATGACCATACCGCAGAAGAACCAGCGCGTCTTTTGGTCCTGAATCAACTTTCTCAACAGGGCGCATA
>DXGG01000102.1 GCA_019114015.1 Candidatus Onthomorpha intestinigallinarum
AGATATGACAGAACAGGAAAGAAACGACTTGGAAACGAGAGTAAAGGCGAGCATAGAGAAGATACGTCCTTATTTGCAGGAAGACGGAGGAGATGTACAATTTGTCAGAATGACGGATGAGAAGGTGGTATATGTTGAATTGCAGGGTCATTGCGGCAGTTGTCCGTATGCACTTATGACGTTGAAAAACGGAGTGGAGTCTGCAATAAAGGAGGATGTGCCTGAAATAGTTTCGGTCGAGAGAGTGGAATAGAGAAAGGAATCGGGGTATGATATATACAAGAACCGGGGACAACGGAACCACAAGTCTGATAGGCGGAACGAGGGTTCCGAAATATGACTTGAGGGTCGAGACATACGGAACGATAGATGAGCTGGTGTCATATCTGGGCTTGGTTAGGGACTGTCTGAGTTCGGAGAGTCTCAACAGCGAATTGGTCAAGATACAGTCAACGCTTTTCAACATAGAGAGCATCATCGCCTGCGAGAAAGAGGAACTTAAGGCGAAAATGCCAAAGGTGAAGGAAGAGGATATTGCTTATCTGGAGAGGAAAATAAACGTGATGACCGAGAGTCTGCCGCAGATGAAGGGTTTTGTTTTGGTTGGAGGCAGCAGGACTTCTTCCCATGTTCATGTGGCGAGGACTATATGCAGGCGTTGTGAGCGTTTGTGTGTCCGTCTGGCGGAAGAAATCGTGGTGGAGGAGACAATATTGAAGTATCTTAATCGTTTATCAGATTACTTGTTTGTATTGGCGCGTTACATTCTGAAGAGAAAGGGGCGTGAGGAGACTTACTGGAAGCCTTGATGGGATTTTGTTTGGAGATAATTAAACGATAAAAATATAGAATAATGTATTGGACATTGGAATTGGCATCCAAGTTGGAGGATGCGCCTTGGCCGGCCACGAAAGAGGAGCTTATAGACTATGCTTTGCGGAGCGGTGCGCCTGCTGAGGTTGTCGAGAACCTTTCCGAGATAGAGGATGAGGGTGACATTTATGATTCGATAGAGGATATCTGGACGGATTATCCTACAAAAGAGGATTTTTTCTTTCACGAGGACGAATACTAATAACATCCTCAAATTAGATTAAACGATTTGATATCAGCGGGACGGGCAATTTGGTTTGCTCGTCCCGCTGTGTTTTTAAGGTGTAAAGGCTGTTATGGGCAATTGTAATATAATTATGTTTATTTTATACTTTCTGCATTTATGTGTAAATTTGCATATAAAATGCTGAAATGTTTTCTGAGGAAAATAGAATCATTTTTGATTTGGACGAACAGCTTTCCGGAGCAAAGATGATAATGAATCAATGGCGTTGCAGTGTGATTTGAAGGATTTGTATAAAAATGTTAGTTATGAGAGATGATAGTTTGAAAGTAGGGGTTTTGTCAGAAAATGGTCAAGTGGAGATTGGAGATTGTAGATTGTAGATTAAGATAGACTGTGCTATGAAGTGGTATCACGTAGTAAAGGAGCAATGGTATAGAGTTATAAGAAACAAATATTTATAACGATATTTCACAATGGTAGTGATTGATAGACTTTTGGCGAACTGGATGAAATATGTCTTGATGAATATGTCTATTAAAAACATTTGTTAGAGCAAAGGTGTCTTTATCGTATATAAAATCACAAAGACGGATTGAAAGTAGTCGATGCCGCGGAGATGCAGATACTAATTACTGTAGTATGTGTGGCGTTAACAGCCAAATATGGTGTACCGAGAGTATTATGAGAATATAATCTATTATTTTACAGATATTTTCGGTGCAATAGAATAACCGTTAATTTGTTAATTGCAGTATGATTATTGAAGGAAGATACACTTCAGCCAAAATTTTTACGAATAATATTGAAGACGCAGCTTTGTTGTGGATAAAGGCACAATGCGATGATCCTGCTTTTGAAGGGATACAAATCGTCCAAATGCCTGATGTCCATGCCGGGAATTCATGTAATATCGGTACGGCATACAGAGTTGGAGCATATCTAAATCCGGATCATGTCGGCGTTGACATAGGATGTACAATTTCAATGCACAGACTTTCTGCTGTGGTTGCATCGACAGATTATGCCTTGTTTGAACATAAAATCCGTGAAACCATACCGACAGGCATGGATATTTGTCGGAAAAACAGCCTGGACGAAAAAGAATTGTACCGCTTTTTGAATACCAGTTATCAGAAAGCACGCTCGACCTCTCCGTATCTTATCAATGAAGCACCTCGTATAGATGCACGTTTTATATCTGACTTCTGTCGCAGGATAAAACTACAGGAGGCTGTCTTTTACAAAAGCCTCGGCACACTTGGAGGAGGTAATCATTTCATTGAATATGGTGAAGATGACAAAACCGGTGAAGGGTGGCTGACTATTCATTGTGGTTCTAGAAATTTGGGAATGAAGGTTGCCAACCATTGGCATAATATCGCTCAGAATTCCAAACGAACAAAATTTATAGGTTATCTGTGTGGAGATACTCTCAATGGATATCTCTCCGATATGGTTTTAGCACAGGCGTATGCTCTATATAATCATCATATAATCCGTGACCGTATTTTTGCCATATTGCAGAAGTTTAATAAGGCCAAATGCGAAGAATCCGTATTTACCACTCATAATTATATTTCAGTATGTGAAGATTATCCCATGTTGCGTAAAGGGGCGGTTGAAGCCAAAGAAGGAGCACGCTTCTGCCTGCCTTTCAATATGCGTGACGGTATTGCCATTTGTATGGGAAAAGGAAATGTCGAATGGAATTATTCCGCTCCGCATGGTGCAGGACGAGCCATGTCAAGAAATGCAGCCAAAAAGAATATCGAAATGGAAGATTTTGAGAATTCCATGGAGGGTATCTTTTCTACTTCAGTTTGCCACAATACACTTGATGAATCTCCGCAAGCGTACAAACCAAAAGAAGAAATACTGAGACTGATTGAACCGACAGCCGAAGTCGTTGCAATGGTCAAACCTCGCTTAAATATAAAAGATATTCCCAAATGAAAAAGTATATACAACTTACCGCAGGGCGTGGACCGGTCGAATGTGCCAGAGCTGTCGCGCTCGTTGCCCGCGAATTATTGAAAGATTTTCCGGAAGCAGAATTGATAGAAAGCAAAGCGTACGGTACGGAGCCAGATTGCTATATGTCGTTGTTGTTTCTTGCAGAGACCAATCCGAACAAAGAGAAGGAGTGGCAGGGAACAGTTCTTTGGCAGGCAACGGCTAACCGTTTCCGTCCCGGTCATCCACGCAAAAACTGGTTTGTCGGTATAGAATTTATTGATCCTGTAGAGTTGACGGAAATATCAGATAAGGATATCGTTTCTGAGACCATGCGGTCCGGTGGACATGGAGGTCAAAATGTCAACAAGGTGGAAACAGCAGTTCGTGCCACTCATATTCCAACCGGTCTTTCCGTTAAATGTTCTGAAGAACGGTCGCAATCACAAAATAAATTAAAGGCAAAAGAGCGGCTGTTGTTGAAACTGTTTTATCAACGTGAAGAAATGAAAGCTGCCGTTCGATATGAAAACTGGAACAAACATGATTCTTTAGTGAGAGGAAATGCCGTAAAAAAGTTTTCCGGTCCG
>DXGG01000103.1 GCA_019114015.1 Candidatus Onthomorpha intestinigallinarum
CGAACAATCAAATTCAGGGGAAAATGCGTCATCAACGGCGAGTGGGTATGTGGTTTTCTTGCAGACGAAAACTACATTAACGACACTAATACTATTGACCTTTCAAGCATTGAGGTAGATTCCGATACAGTCGGTCAGTTTACGGGTTTCAAGGACAGGAGTGGAATGGAAATCTATGAAGGCGACATCGTAAACTGGGTTGTCGGAATGTTTGGAAATTACTACGTAGAGGAAGGACAA
Organism: Candidatus Onthomorpha intestinigallinarum; assembly: GCA_019114015.1. Classification (GTDB taxonomy): domain Bacteria; phylum Bacteroidota; class Bacteroidia; order Bacteroidales; family P3; genus Onthomorpha; species Onthomorpha intestinigallinarum. The sequence goes on from DXGG01000103.1 coordinate 241, forward strand.
GTGAAATTTGAGCATATAGAAGGCCAATACGTGGTTGTGAATAAATTCACGACAAAATATAACCGGAAAATCGTAAAACCGCTAATTAGATGCATGAATAAAATCAAGGTTGTTGGCAACATCTACGACAATCCCGAATTATTGGAAGGAGGCGCGGAATGATAGCATATAATATGCAACTTTACTACGATACCGTAATGCAAAAGGTCAGCCGTCCGCTTGCAAGGAAGCTGGAACACTCCGTAGAGCTTTTGCGGAAGTCGGAGAAAATGGCATTGCGCCTCGACCCCGAAAACGGCTTTTACCTTGCGTTCAGCGGCGGCAAGGACAGCCAATGCCTCTACCATGTCGCAAGGATGGCCGGTGTCCGCTTCAAGGCCCACATGAACCTTACGAGCGTAGACCCGCCCGAAGTCATCCGTTTCGTCAAGACGCAATACCCCGATGTGGAGCTTGTCAAACCGAAGATGAGCATTTATGAAATGGCGAAGAAGAAACACCTCTTGCCGACAAGAACTTTTCGTTGGTGTTGCGCCGAGTTCAAGGAAATGTCGGGCGTTGGCAAGGTGACGTTAATCGGAATAAGAAAAGCCGAAAGCGCACGGCGAGCCAAACGTGAGGAAATATCCATAGAGATAAAGGGCAAGCGCAATAACGAAACCTTTGACCAATGGAGTGAGCATGAGGAAAAGATGGTGGCATGTGTTAGAGGCAAGGACAAGATTATTGTTTCGCCCATAATCTATTGGAATGAGCGCGATGTGTGGGAGTTCCTGAACGTGAACGGAATCCCGCATTGCGAGATTTACGACCAAGGATATACCCGGATAGGCTGCATTTGTTGTCCGATGTCGCAATTCCGCCAGAAGATAAAGGAGATTGAGCGTTGGCCGCACGTCAAGAGGAATTGGATAAAGGCAATACAATATTTGAAGGACAACGGATATAATAGTCATCCCGAAGAAAGTGCCGAAACGAATTTCCGTTGGTGGATAAGCGGCAAGAGTTACAAGGAGTTTTACGCCGACGAATTCCTGCAACGTAAGTTTGATTTTAAAAATTAAAACAACTGGAGGATTGATATGGCAAAAGATTTTACACCCGAATTATTTAATGATTCATTCCAAAATTGGTCTCGCTATCAGATACCGAAAGCGCAACTTGTCCTTACCGATGTGCCTCATGTCCTCGGCAAGAACGCATACGCATCTAATCCCTCGTGGTATATTGACGGCGACAATAAGAACGGAGAAAGCGACAAGGCAGGAAAGCAATTCTTTTCGTCTGACAGCGAGTTCCGCCCTGCCGAGTTCATGCACTTTTGCTCAAAGATGCTCATCAAAGAGCCGAAGCAATCGGGAAAGTCGCCGTGCATGGTGCTTTTCTGTGAGTTCGAGCAGCAATTCAAGTTCATAGAACTGGGCAAGAAATACGGATTGAACAACTATATCAACCTCGTTTTCCGAAAAGATTTCTCGGCGCAAGTCCTGAAAGCTAACATGAAGATTGTCGGCAACTGCGAATATGGTCTTGTGCTTTATCGCGAGAAACTGCCGAAGTTCAACAACGACGGGCGGATGATATTCAACTGTTTTGATTGGACAAGGGATAACGACACTCCCAAAGTACATCCTACACAGAAACCAGTTCCGCTTCTTGAACGCCTGATAAGCATATTCACAGATCGTGGAGACGTGGTGATAGACCCGTGCGCAGGAAGCGGGACAACATTGCTCGCCGCAGCAAACATGTCCCGTAAGGCTTATGGGTTCGAGGTGAACAAAGGGTTCTATAATTCTGCACAGAACATAGTACTTCGCAGAATACAGTCTAATTTGTTTGTATAAATAAAAAGTGAATACAATGAACAGAGAAACGATTGAAAAGGCGGCAAACGCCAGATACGAAGACAATACGTTTTCATACAAAGGATTCATTACTGGTGCCGAATGGCGCATCAACTCCGCGTGGCACGACATGAGCGAGAAACCTAACGGAATATTTGTAATCTTAATTGATTTCGGCGGAGATGTTGAAGAGTATTCTTTAGGGATTAATTTGGATGGGGCAGAAACTGCAAAACGTTGGGCGTACATCTCTGACCTAATTCCATGAAAGAATAAAAACCGTTTCTAATCCCCCCAAATTCGGGGGAATTAGAAACGGTAGTATCACTCTTTAAGTAATTTAGGATTCCCAAGATGCTCCAGTTTGCTGAACTTGTTTTCAATATCCATTTCGCTAAATTTTGCGAGTTGCTCTTTTGCAGCCTTATGGAGAATCGGCTTCCGACTTTCCAAATCCGAAAGGCCTTGTTTTATCAATTCGGAGTTCAATGCTTCCATGTTGGAAAGAACGGCAAGCTGACTGATTGTAGCGGCATCCCGCATATTCAGCCCATGTTTCTTCAGTTCCGGATTATTTTTTTCCCACTGCTTTGCGGTATATCCGAACACGACAAGATTAAGCACATCTGCCTCTGTTGCATAAACCCAGTCCTCTCGAAGCCTTCGGAAAGAAAATTTTGGTATGATATGTGCCTTAACCGCATCAGTCTGCAAAGAATAGTTCGCCTTGGAAAGGATTCTACGAACATCCCATGCTTTTATGCGCTTATCAGACAGGATGGCACTTATATTTTGATACTCTTTTATAAGATAGAGTTTGAAAGTTGGATTTACCCAAGAACCGAACTCAAAGGCAATATCCTTGTGAGCATATGTTCCTCCATACCTTCCTGCCTGTGCTATAAGACCTATCGCTTTTGTCTTTTCCGACCATTGTTTGGCAGATATTGTAAAGCGGTTCAATCCGGAAGCGTTGAAAATATCCAAGAATGCAGAATTATCGAACCCGGGGTTGTTCAGTCTTTCCCAAAGTCCGAGAAACTCTATAGTGTTCTTATTACGAAGCCACTTTTCTACAAGGGACGGACCATTTTCAAGCCCCCGGACCATATCTGTCAGGCAAATATAATCTCCATGTTCGATTCTCCTTACATGAATGGATTTGTTCAAAACATTAAGTACAAACTTTTTCATATTTTGCAAATTAGAAGTAAGCGCAAAGATACTTGATTTATTTTTAATTGCGCAAATATATGGAATAAAACATCAAACCCCAACCAATGAGACCCAAGAAAAAACAAATCGCGCGCGTCAAGGCCGACGGCGTGGACGTAAGACTCAACAAGCTGCTGTCTGCGGCATATATGACCATCAGCGAAGGATACCTCCTGTATTCAGA
>DXGG01000104.1 GCA_019114015.1 Candidatus Onthomorpha intestinigallinarum
AATCGTACTGTCCTTGTAAGCACTATGTCCGCAGTGTTGACAAAAATAAGTCTTCCTCAAAATACCGTTTCTTGTGGCTGTGGCATTCAATATTATTCTTTCACCTGTCTTGCCGTAGGTCTTGGCATGACAATTAGGGCATTCCTCATATTGTGTGAAAGTCTTATCATAAGGATATACGACAATGTTGCCGCAATTGTCGCATAACCACACATCATAATTCCTGCTGCCTACTTCTTCCTCTATCTGGGCTTTTTTACTCAAGTATGCGTCCTCCTCTTTTTCGGAAAGCAGTCTCATGTTTGCAGAACACGAACATTTGACTTTCGATTTCCTTATCCTCGGAATGAGTATGCCGTAAATCCATTCCAACAAAAACGGAAGCATGGGCAAGAACAATACACCCACTATCGTCCATGAATACGCAGCCTGCCTTACAGCCTTTATCTTTTCGAGTTTAAAGTTGTTGTCAATGTGCTTGTGCTTTCTGTTTATGTCGAATACCGCAAAGCAAAGCATGAAAAGACAAGCTGCAAGATAAACATACACATAAGGCATATAGTTCACGCCTTTTTCAAAACCCGATTCCTCTCCGACATACTGCTTTTCTACAATATCGCAAACGGCATTCACACCTGCATACATGCCTTCGTCCCATTTGCCCTGCCTGAAACGCGGAGCCATCACACTGTTGACTGTCCTTGTAGCCACAGCATCTGTTACGATACCCTCAATACCGTAACCCGTTCTTATGAAAATCTCCCTCGATTCCGAGGTCAGCAAAATTATTATACCGTTATCTTTTCCCGCCTGCCCCACTTTCCACAAATCAAACAGCTCCATGGACAATTCCCTTGCCGAGGTAGTTTTGTCTCCCTTTACCGCAACAACCGCTATCTGTACTCCCGTTTTCCTGTTCAAAGATTCTATTCTTTCGTTTACCCTTCGGACACACTCTTCACTCAATATACCGTCACCGTTCGATACATAACATTCCGAACATATCGTTTTAGGATCCTTGATGTCTTTTGCGGAAAATTCTTCAGCTTTCAAACCGTTTGAAAACAGTGAAAAACTCAACGCCAGACTGAAAAACAATGGAAAAATATATTTTTCTATTCTTGTCGTCTTTGAAACCATCATTAAAAACTACTACCCTGCAAAGGTAATATTTTTTTTGCGTCCGAACACAAAGACGAAACGTTTTATGAAATAGAAAGAAGACTAAATCATTCTTCCGTTTCACTTTCTCCAAAAGGACGGCATGAACAGTACAAACACAGTGACTATCTCCAAACGTCCAAGGTACATGGCGATTGAAAGCAACATCTTGCATGCATCGTTTATCGGGGCAAATGTTCCAAAGCCTCCATAATCTCCAAGTGCTAGTCCCATATTAGATGAGCAGGTAAGTGTCGCTCCTATTGCCTCCTCCATGTCCATTCCGAAATATATCAGAAAGAAAATGATGACAAGCATCAACAATATCCACATCAAAAACATGCCCATGACATTATTAATTACCGTATCATGCACAACTTTTGAATCAAGCTTTATGGGTAAAAACGCATTGGAATGAATACCCTGCTTAATCATTTTTCTGGCATTCTTGTACAACAGTATCACCCTTACTATTTTCAATCCTCCGGTTGTAGAGCCGCTCATCGCTCCGGAAATCATCAAAAGAATCAGTATCCATATTGCAGGCACCGCCCATTTTGAATAATCCACGGAAACAAAACCTGTACTTGTCAGAAAACTTACCGTTTGGAACAAAGCATGCCGCAAACTGACCTCGATACCTTGTGCGTCAGTATATGTCCATCCGAATATGAGAATTGCGGCAAAAAGAATGATAAGCATATAAACCCTGAATTCCTCGCTTTTTCTTATTTTCGAAAAATCGCCCTTAAAACAATAATATATGAGAATAAAATTTGTTCCAGCCGGAATCATGAAAAGAATCATCATATACTGCAACAAAGGACCGAATGCAGCGGCCGACATGTTTTTGGTTGAAAATCCGCCCGAGGCAAGCGTGGAAAAAGCATGACAGAGCGCATCAAAGAAATCCATGCCGCAAATAAAATAAACCATTGTGCATACAACTGTCAATCCTGCATAAATTGAACAGATTATCTTGCCTGTCGTACGGATATGAGGGCTTATCTTTGTCTTGCTCGGTCCTGCACTCTCGGCTGAAAACAAAGCCATACCACCACCTCCCAGAAAAGGAATGAACGAAATGACTATGACGACTATACCCACACCACCTATCCAATGGGTAAGACTGCGCCAGAACAATATACCTTTTGGCAAGGCTTCCACATCAGCAACTATCGTAGCACCAGTTGTGGTAAAACCTGATACTGTCTCAAATATGGCATCGACAACATTGGGTATATACCCACCGAATACATAAGGCATGGCTCCAAAAAAGGTCATCACTATCCATATGACGGCAACAATGAATATACCCATGCGTCTGTCTATATCGATTTCTTTTCTTATTTTCGGAAGACGACAAATCAAACCGGCAGCGACAGTTATCAACGTAGATAACAGCAAAGGAAAAAAATCGTTTTGCCCGTAAACAAGAGAAGGAATAAGAGAAAGAGACATGAAACACCCTTCCAGTATAAGCAGCAAACCTATAACCCTTAGAACAGTTATAATCTGATGTTTTACAATCAAAGTCATATCATCCATCTATTTAATTCCGGCTCCAGACACTGTATGAAAATATAGCAAAGAAAGCATAAATCTCCAACCTTCCTATCATCATCAAAACAATTAGTATGTATTTGGAAACTATATTCAAATCCGCATAGGAAAATCCTTCCGACAAATTACCCATTAAAGGGCCCACATTACTTATATTTGCAGCTGACAACGCCAATGAATGCATGAATTCATTACCCGCAACCGACAATGCAAACGCTCCGAGAATAAAACAGGTCAGAAACAAGAAGAAAAATCCGAATATAAGACTTATGTTTTCATCCCTCAAAGGTTTGCCGTTGTATCTGACCGGTATTATGGCACGAGGGTGGAAAAGCCTTTTGATTGAAACAGGTATGTATTTCAAAAGAACGATAACCCTTCCAATTTTAAGTCCCGTGCTTGAGGAAGCTGAACAGCCTCCGATGAACATAAGCAATATCAGTGCGGAAGTTGAAAACATTCCCATGTCCTGAACTTTCAGGTCGAATCCGCAACTGGAAACAACGGACACAACATAAAACAAAGATGTTCTGACGGCATCTGACAAAGTGTAATTCAAACTGCACACAAAATAAAATCCAAAACCCAAAGAAAAAAAGAAAATGATAAACAGATACATGCGCAACTGTTCATCCTTAAAGAATTTTCTCCACTTCCCGTGCAAAAGATAAAACAGCAGAAAATAACTCATGCCCGCCAAAAACATGAAACACATAACCACCGTCTGTGAATAGGTGTCGTACTGCGCCATATTGCGATTGGCAACGGAAAAACCTCCTGTGGGTATCGTAGTAAGGGAATGACACAAAGCCTCGAAAGGTGTCATATCACCGAAAAGCAACAAGACAAAACAGACAACGGTCATAAAAGAATAGACAAAAAACAACCTGAACACCGTACTGTCTATATGAGGTGAATCCTTTTCCTTTTCAATCGAGTTGAACTCGGCATTGAAAAGGTTGTTCGCCCCGTTGCGGAAATTCCTTACGAACATTATTATAAAGACCGAAAAGCCAAGTCCTCCAACCCACTGAATGAAACTGCGGTAAAACAACGTCGCCTTTGGTACCGCCTCAACATCCTTCAATGTCGTCGCTCCCGTTGTGGTAAACCCGGAATAGGACTCGAACAAAGCATTGGTGAGACTGAAATAATGGGTATCGAATGCAAAGGGCAAACACCCGAACACAGGTATCATGACCCACGCAAGACCGACTATCAGACGCCCGTCCTTCTTGGAAATGGAGGAATTGTAGTTGCGGTTGAAATAAACCAGCAATCCGCCTGTCGTACCCGCTATTGCAAACGACAAAAGGAAATGAGGCCAGCTGTTTTCCCGATAAACGAACGAGACAAACATGGAAAGAATGAACACAACCGCCAGAAACAACTGACTCATGCCCAGAACATAAAAGAATATCCTTTTGTTGAACTTCCTTTTCAAAAGCATCGGTTCAAAGCCTTAGTTAAACAGCTTCATCAGTTTGTTTGCCGATTCAGGTATAGTGAACGCCACCACTTTGTCTCCCGGTTGTATCTGAAAGTCTCCTTTGGCTATATAGGCCACATTGCTTCTTATCACTCCTCCTATACTAACTCCTTCAGGCAAATCCAGACGCATGATCTGTCTTTTGGTAATCGGCGCCCCCTCCTTTACCAATACCTCTACCACTTCCGCATCTATACCGGAAAGCCATTTGCTTGAGGTGACGTTGGCCGCCAAGGTGAAACGTGCTATGTAGCTCGCCGTTATCAGTTTCTTGTTTATGATTGTGTCAATGCCTATCTCCTGAGACACGTCTATGTAGCTGACATTCTCCACAAGGGCTATCGTTTTCTTCACTCCCTGTTTGTGGGCATGAAGACACGAAAGTATGTTGGTCTCGGTAGAACCCGTAACGGCTATGAAAGCATCCATATCCATTATGCCTTCATCCATCAGCAAAGATATGTCGTTGCCGTTGCCGTTTATTATCATCGTCTTGCTCAAATCGTCGACCAACTCGAGACAACGCTCCCTGCTTTTCTCTATTATCTTAAGGTTCATGTCGTT
>DXGG01000105.1 GCA_019114015.1 Candidatus Onthomorpha intestinigallinarum
AGCAAAGGTTGCGGGAGGAGATGGCATTGCAGCCCGATAAGGAAGTATGGTCGGTAAGTCAGAACGACAATCCTCTTTACTGTCATTGTGAAAGATGTGAGGCTTTGATAGACAGATACAAGAGTCCTGCAGGACCGATAGTTTCGTTCGTCAACGATTTGGCCAGGAGTTTTCCTGACAAGCAGATATCCACTCTGGCATATCAGTATTCGCGCAAGGCTCCCGTCGGTCTGATTCTCGAACCCAATGTTCAGATAATGCTATGCACGATAGAGGAGGACCGCAGCAAAACGATAGAGCAGGCGGGAAAAGAGGCGGAAAGGGAGAATAAAACAGGCAGTTTTGCGGACGATTTGAGAGCATGGTCGGCCTTGACAGACAATCTTTTCGTTTGGGATTACGATGTGGATTTCGATTATTCGGTGATGCCGTTTCCGAACATGCACGTATTGAAGCCAAACATAAGTTTTTTTGTGGAAAACGGTGTCAGACGGCATTTCCAGCAGGCCAACGGGGAAACCGGACATGAATTTTCGGAGTTGAAAACCTATTTGCTGTCTTCTTTGCTGTGGAATCCGGATGCAAGTGCCGATTCCATTATGAACGATTTTATAGAGGCTTATTATCAGGAAGCCGCTCCTCATATCAGGAATTACATACGCAGATTGCAGGAGGCTTTGGCCGAAAAGGAACAGCGACTGGATATTTACGCGCCTCCGACGGCTTATGCGGAGACTTTTTTGAGTCAGGAGAAAATAGAGGCTTATTCGCAGATTTTCGATGTGGCTCAAACCGTCGTTTCCCATAAACCGCAGGTGCTTTTGAGGGTCAGGGTTGCCAGACTGCCTTTGCAGTATGCCATAATGGAAATAGCAAAGAGCGACATGTATGGGGAAAGAGGCTGGTATGAGAGAGTGAAGGGCAAGTATGTATTGAGGAAGGACATGAGGGATATGCTCGAAGAGTTTTACGATGTTTGCAAACAGGCAGGTGTCGCGTCTCTGAATGAAAGCAATCTTACGCCAAAGCAGTATTACGAATCCACCTTGAGGTTTATTTCCGACGGAACGGAGGGTAATCATGCTTTCAGGAAGAAAGTGTCGGCGGAGCCTTTGCCGAGTGTTCTTTATTCGGGAGGAGCGTTGCCTGCCTTGACCGACGGGGTGAGGGGAACAAACGAGTACAGGATGCTTTGGCTCGGTTGGCAGGCATGTGACTTTGAGTTGAATGTGGATTTGGAAGATGTGGTCGATGCAGAAAAAATAACGGTTTCGACATTGTACTGCCCCAAGAGTTGGATATTGCATCCTAAGCGGATGGAATGCCAAGTGTCCAAGGACGGAAAAAGGTATGTTGATGTCGGAGCGGTGGAAACGGATTGCATGAAAAAGGAACAGGACTTGATAAAGGAGTTTTCCTTTGAATTGAATCGCAAGCAAAGGGAATTCCGTTATGTAAGGCTTAAGGTTTTTGCGACCAAGACTCTTCCGTCATGGCATGCTTCGGCCGGAGAGGGGAGTTGGACATTCATAGACGAGATTGTGGTTGAATAAGGTTTGTTGTAAATTAAACCGGAATGTCTTTGCGTAGTTGTTTGGCTTGAATGGGAATTTTTTTGATTGGATGTGATTTGGTTGTTTTTCGCAGACAAAGGTTTATGAGGATGATTTGAATAAATAGAGACGGAATAAATATGGGATTGATAAGAAGATACGAGTCCAAAATGCACGGTGATTATAAGAGAGCTATATTGCGTTACGGTTTTTTCGGCGGATTGATATTCTGTGTCGTGTTGTTGTTGCGGTGGCTTTTGGTATTGCCTCCTTCGCAGCCTATGAGCTACGTGGAGAACGTGCTTCAGCTGGTTCTTTTGTTTGTTTTCGTTTATCTTTACAAGAGACGGTTGCCGGACAGGAGGATAAACTTCAAGGAATCTTATGTCGTAGCTTTGGGGACAGCCGTTGTTTCAGCCGTTATTTACGGTATGTTCATGTATGTCTATGCTTCGTATATTGATACTCAGATGCAGGAGAGATGTTTCGAGCTTCAGCGTATGATGAATCAGGGACAGTACACCGAAGAACAGCTGAAGGATTTGACGAAACCTTCCTATATAGCCTTTTCGGCGGTTTTGCTCAATTCCGTAATGGCCGTTTTATGGGCCATGATTGTGGCAATATTTTTGAGAAACGAGAGAGCGATAGTGGTGCAGAAACAAAAGAAAAAATTATAATCGATGGATATATCTGTAATAGTGCCTTTGTATAATGAGGAAGAGTCCTTGCCACATTTGGTTTCTTGGATAGAAAGGATTATGCGGGAGAACGGTTTTACCTATGAGATAATAATGGTGGATGATGGCAGCAATGACAAATCCTGGCAGGTGATAGAGGAATTGTCTTTGAGGAATCGGAATATCAGAGGGGTCAAATTCAGGAGAAATTACGGCAAGTCGGCGGCTTTGAACGAGGGTTTCGTACATTCGGTAGCGGATGTGGTGATTACAATGGACGCAGACCTGCAGGACAGTCCTGATGAGATTCCGGAATTGTACCGTATGATAAAGGAGGAAGGTTATGATCTGGTGTCGGGATGGAAAAAGAAAAGATATGATTCCAAGCTTACAAAAAACATCCCTTCAAAACTGTACAACGCAACAACGAGAAAACTCTCAGGAATAAAACTTCATGACTTCAACTGCGGGCTTAAGGCTTACAGAAAGGATGTTGTAAAATCCATAGAGGTGTATGGGGAAATGCACAGGTACATTCCGATAATAGCGAAATGGGCTGGGTTCAACAAGATAGGCGAAAAGGTCGTCCAGCACAGGAAAAGGGAGTTCGGAACGACCAAATTCGGCATGAACCGTTTTGTAAACGGTTATCTGGACCTTATGTCCATAATGTTCGTTTCAAAATTCGGCAAGAAGCCAATGCATTTTTTCGGACTGTTGGGCAGTTTGATGTTTTTGGTCGGCATAGTCTCCGCCATCGTTTTGGGAACGCAGAAGTTGATAGCGGTCGCTAACGGTGAGATGATGAGACTTGTTACCGACAGTCCTTATTTTTATTTGTCCTTATGCACGATGATAATAGGTTGTCAACTGTTTCTGACAGGCTTTATCGCCGAACTGATAGGCAGAAACTCACCTACACGCAACGCTTATTTGATAGAAAAGGAATTAAATTTTGACAACTGATGAAGATACGTGAAATAATAGAACAGTCGATAAAAGTCAAACGTTCCATTTCGGAAAACGATGAAACGATACGCTGCATAGACAGAGCCGTTGACATGATAGTCGATACCTATTCCCAAGGCGGAAAGGTTCTTTTTTGCGGTAACGGAGGCAGTGCGGCGGATGCCCAGCATCTGGCTGCGGAACTGTCGGGCCGTTTCTATTATGACAGACCGCCGTTGGCCGCAGAGGCCCTGCATGTCAATACTTCGTATTTGACGGCCGTGGCAAACGACTATTCTTTCGACATGGTGTTTGCCCGAATGGTTGAGGCCGTTGGACGAAAGAATGACGTGCTCGTCGGATTGTCCACCTCGGGTCGTTCGTCCAACGTATTGAAGGCTTTCGAACAGGCAAAGCAAAAGGGAATGAAGGTAATCGCCTTTACGGGTTCTGACACCGATTGCGTTGTCGGAGTGTCGGACTGCATTCTTTCCGTACCTTCGACAGATACGCCGAGAATACAGGAAGCGCATATAATGTTCGGTCACATCATCTGCCAGTTGGTTGAGGAGAGAATCTTTCCGAAAAAGTAGAGAGCGATGAGAAAAATGACGGATTGCAAGACCTTGTTCCTGGACAGGGACGGAGTGATAAACGTAAGGAAAATGGACGGGTACATAACAAAACCTGAGGAATTCGTTTTCATGGACGGTGTGTTGGAAGCCTTTACAATGTTTTCACGAATGTTTGAAACGATAGTCGTTGTCACCAATCAGCAGGGAATAGGCAAGGGTCTTATGAGCGAGGATGACTTCGAGAAGGTTACAAGGAAAATGACGGATGAAATAAATGCCCGTTCCGGTCGTGTGGACGGGATATTCCACTGCCCTTATCTTGCAAGGGAGAATCATTTTACGAGGAAACCGTCGGTCGGAATGGGGCTTCAGGCAAGAAAACGCTTTAAGAACATAAGGTTCAAGGACAGCATAATGATAGGGGATTCGTTGAGCGACGTGGTTTTCGGCAAACATCTCGGAATGTACACCGTACATATTGCACCAGATGCGGAACAGGCAAGGATGCATCCCCGTCTTATAGATATGAGATTTGACAGTTTATTGGAATTTGCAAAATATTTTCAGGATGAAAAGAAGATTTAGTTCGGTTACGGCCATTGTCGTTTGTATGATTTTTGTTTCCTGCGGCTTGATGGCACAAAACGAAAAGGATTCTCAGGGAAGGAAACAGGGCAAATGGTCCAAATCCTACCCCAACGGTCAGATTCAGTATGAGGGACAGTTCAAGGATGACAGGGAAACAGGCACTTTTACCTATTACAATCAGGACGGGTCAATTGCACAGACCATAGAGTATAAGGCAGATACGGGTCATGCTACGGCATATTACAAGAATAAAAAGGTGATGAGCCGCGGTACCTATGTCGATAGAAAAAAGAACGGCCTTTGGCAGTATTTCACCGAGAAGGGCAGAAAAATAAAGGAGGAGACATTTGAAATGGGTGTGAAAAACGGCGAGGAAAGATTGTGGGACAAACAGGGAAATCTGCTGGAAAAGGTGAATTATGAAAACGGAGTGAGACAGGGAGAATGTTACCAGTACATGTACAGCGACGGTTATTGCATATATGACGTAAAAGAGGGCAAAAAGAATGGCAGATACACATGTTACTATGAATCGAAGAAGAAAAAGGCTGAAGGAAATTACGTCAATGACGACAAGGAGGGTGAATGGGTCTTCTATTCCGAAGACGGACAGGTGTTGAAAAGACAGATATGGAAAGCGGACCGTCTGCAGGACGAACTGTTGTCGATAAAAGTCCGGGGCGATGACTCAAGAGAGGTAAGCGTTTCGCAAATAGCCTATTTCTATCCCAAGGGCAAGCAGACGTTTTTTGTATTGACAAACGGTGAAAAGCTCAGTGCCTTCAACCAGTTCGAACAGGTGTTGATGCTTGTCAACGAAGATACCTTCATAAGACTGAACAAACAGAATAATCTTTATGCCAACTATGCCGCGATAAAGGGTATAGAGAAGGACGGCGAAAAGGAACGGATAGTCGTTTTGGAACCCAATACGGGCATAAAGGTTAGAGCGGACGAGGACAGCCGCAGGGCGGTGGAAAGTCTGTTCGACAAGATAAGCGAATAGGATTCGACAAGACATCATGCGACCGAGGATTCTTGTCGGGCTGAGCGGAGGGGTGGACAGTCTGTCTGCGGCTCTGCTTTTGCGTGAACGCTCCTGCCATGTTATGGGACTGTACATCAGTATGCATGAACCGAAGGAGGATGTTGCTGAGTTGCGGGAGTGTTGCAGTCGTTACGGAATAGAATTGCATACGGCGGACATGTCCTCTTTGTTTTACGATACGGTTGTCCGTTATTTTGACGATTCTTATCTGAATGCGAGAACCCCGAACGTATGTACGGTATGCAACCGTTTTGTCAAGATTCCCGCCCTGATAAGCAAGGCTGAGGAGTTGCATTGTGACGCAATTGCGACGGGCCATTACGCAAAGGTCGTTCACCGAAACGGTTATCTCACCCTTTCCATGGCGGAGGATGAATGGAAGGACCAGTCCTATATGCTTTACAGACTGACCCAGCAACAGCTTTCGCGTCTTATGCTTCCTTTGGGAGAGAGAACCAAGGAGGAAATAAAACGCTATGCCTTGAAAAAGGGATTGGATGCCTTTGCCTCCAAAAGGGAAAGTTTTGGCCTTTGCTTCACCTCGGGCAAACATTATGCGGAATATCTTCTTGACAAATATCCCTGCCTTGCGCTTTTGGACGGAGGAAAGGCGGTGGACAAGGATTTGCTTGTGGCAGGTACACACAAGGGATTTCCTTTTTACACTGTCGGTCAGTGGAAGGGACTGAATACAGAGGGAAAATGCTATGTCAACGAGATAATGCCCCGAACCAACATGTTGAAGGTAGGTGACAAATCAGAATGCTTCCGTTCTCATATAAGGATAGGGGACATGAATTTCATAAGACCGTTGTCCATGGTCGATACCTCGCTCGAATATACGGCAAAGACAAGAGGGAAGGACAAGGAACACGCAATGAGGTTCGCCGGTTTGGATTCCGAACATGCCGACATTGTTTTTTCCGAGCCTGTTTTCGCACCCGTGTCCGGTCAGGATGTCGTGGTGTATGACAATTCCAGATGTTTGGTTCTCGGCGGTACTATAGTGTAAATATGGAAATGGAAACGTGTTGTTTTTCAGGTTTTTCTCTTTTCAGAAAAGAAAAAAATGTCTTCAGAAAAGAGAAAAATGTCTTCAGAAAAGAATTTCACGGAATCAAAATCCGATTTTTCCCTTTCGGTTTGCCTGTTATTCAAAAAGTACTTATATTTGCCGACGGATTAAATTGAAGTATTAACCCATTAAAACAGTGAAATTTATGGCAAGTTTAAAAGGAACAAAAACAGAAGTCAATCTTTTGAAGTCTTTCGCAGGCGAATCGCAGGCCAAGAACCGTTATACTTTTTTCTCCAAACAGGCACAGAAGGACGGATATGAACAGATAGCAGCAATATTCATGGAAACGGCCTTGCAGGAAGAACAGCATGCAAAGACGTTTTTCAAATTCCTTGAGGGCGGTATGGTCGAGATAACGGCTTCCTATCCTGCCGGAGTGATAGGCGGAACGATGGAAAACCTTAAAGCGGCGGCGGAAGGAGAACATGAAGAGTGGAGCAAGGACTATCCTGAATTCGCAAGAATAGCAAGGGAGGAAGGTTTCAATGAAATAGCGAATACGTTCGAGCTTGTGGCGACGGTGGAAAAGGAACATGAGACCAGATACAACGCCTTGTATGCCAACATGGCCGAATCCAGAGTGTTTGAAAGAGAAGAGGAAACCGTGTGGGTTTGTCGCAAGTGCGGATATCATCACAAGGGTAAAAAGGCTCCTCAGATGTGTCCTTGCTGCAAGCATCCTCAGGCATATTATGAAATAAAGCCTAAGAATTATTAGTCGGATGAGAATACAAAAATTTGTTGCATGTTTCCTCTTGGGCTGTTTGGTCGTTTCGACTCTTTCGGCCCAGGAGTCGAAACGTGTTTTGTTCATAGGCAACAGCTATACTTATGTCAATGATTTGCCTGGTGTGTTCTCGGAATTGTCTTCTTCCGTCGGCAGACATGCAGACTGTGAGATGATTGCCGGAGGTGGCATGAGGTTCATGCAACATGCTTCAAGCGAAGAGGTGTTGACGGCTTTGCAGACCGGACAATGGGATTACGTCGTGTTGCAGGGGCAGAGTCAGGAGGGCGCTTTTCCTTTCGGACAGTTCATGCAGGAGGTTTATCCTTATGCCAGAACGCTGGATTCTTTGGCAAAGGCTTGCAATAGTAATACGGAAGTATTGTTGTTTATGACATGGGGATACAGATATGGTGACCCGATGAATTGTCCTTATTATGATGCTTTCTGCACCTTCGAGTCCATGTCGCTTCGTCTGAGGGAAAACTACTGTATGATGGCAAGGGACTTTTCTTCAAGCGTTGCTCCAGTGGGTGTTGCGTGGCTCCGTTCCGTACAACAGGATTCCACTGTCGTATTGCACAGCTCCGACAATTCGCATCCTTCACTCAATGGTACATATCTTGCAGCCTGTTGTTTCTACGGCCTTGTTTTCGGGGAGGAAATACATACGGATTATCTCCTTCAGGGCATGAACGGGCAGGATGCGGTCTATTTGCAGGATGTGGCCAACAGGGCGGTTGTCGACAGTTTGAACTGGTGGCGTACTCAGGATGCTTCACTCGATCGTAATGAAACGATGGATGATTGTTCCGAAATGAACTTCAGGACGATTGTTCAGGACGGTGTCGTAAAGGTGGAATTGAACGGATTGGAATCCGAAGCGACTGTTTGTTTGTATGACGTAACGGGACGGCAGATAGATGTGCGTACGACGACAAACTGTCCGAATGCCGCAATCTTTCTTTCGACCAAAGGCAGGAAGGGATGTTTTGTGGTCAATGTCTTGTATGAAGGTCGGCGATACGGCAGGAAAACGGTTGTTATCTGATGCCGTTGGCCAGTTTCAGCAGATATTCCATCTGATAGTATATGGCATTCATGTCGCTTTCGGATTTGGCCGGCAGATACGTGCGGGGAAACTCGCTGTAATAGTTTTGGTCGTCTCCCACTATGCCTTTTTCCGTTATGCAGTTTGTTCCGTCTATGCAGTTGACCCATACCTTGTATCCGCTCATGCTTACGTCTTTGGAAATGGTCACTTGAGTTAGATCTATCTTCAGAGATGTTTCCGAACCTTTGTTGTCGGTCCACAGATAAGACAGATAACCTGCTCCGTCTATCGTAAATTCCTTGTATTGTCCGTCCTTGATGCTCGTGGCTATTATTTCGCAGCTTTCATCTATTCTTTGGGCCTGCACGAAGTTGAAGGCATTGACGGCCGACAATATTATGATGGATGCCAAAACTTTTCTCATGTTATTCATATTGTATTTTACTGTTATCTTTCATATTCCCGGAAATGTAACGACCCGGTTGGCATTTTCAGACTTTTGACCTTTACGCTTTTCAGTTTGTCAGGCTTTTCCGGATCGTAGTTCAGGTAAATGTCTGTTACGGAATACATCCATTTTTCTCCCATTCTGGTGTAGAACAAATAGGTTTTGGTGCCGTAGTGGTAATTCAGATACATGTAATATTCCTTTATGGAATTGAATTTCAGGATGTACGAATCTTCGTTTATTTTCTTGTTCTTTTTGATTTTTATCTTGAATTCCTTTTTCATTTCGTCCTTGGTCAGTTCTCTTTTTTCACC
>DXGG01000106.1 GCA_019114015.1 Candidatus Onthomorpha intestinigallinarum
ACAGAGAATACTGCCAAAAAACCGGAAAATCCATGCCTTCCACCCCACCCTTCGGTTGGCAGGACAATCATCCGATAGTAAACGTCAGCTGGCAGGATGCAAACGATTACGCCATTTGGATTGGAGCAAGACTGCCCACGGAAGCGGAATGGGAATACGCCGCCAAAGGCGGCAAGTTCAGCAAGGGATTCCTTTATTCCGGAAGCGACAATCCTTTCGAGGTCGGCTGGTGTTACGAGAACTCAGAGGGAAGCACGCATCCTGTAGGAATGAAAAAGCCGAACGAACTGGGCATTTACGACATGAGCGGCAACGCCTGGGAATGGTGTTGGGACAACTACGGAATTTATTACTACAAGGAAAGCCCCAAAGCGAACCCTCAAGGACCTGAAAAAGGTTATGGAAAATGCAACAGGGGCGGTTGCTTCAATTTCGATCACAAACTGATGATGACAACTCACAGAAGGGGCAGCGGAAACGAATCGACAGGCGTTGGTACGGGCTTCAGGGTGGCCCGCACCGTAAAAAAATGATTCCGCCGCTATTTCATATTAGTGAAAACGTTGACCACATCCTCGTCGTCCTCCAACCTGGCAACCAATTTCTCCACTTCCGACTGTTGTTCTTCCGTCAACTCCTTCATGTCATTGGGTATCCGTTCAAAGGAGAAAGACCTTATTTCAAAGCCATTTTCTTCCAGATATTTCTGTATGGGACCAAAAACGGTAAAATCAGCATATATGAATATCTCATCTCCATCCAAAAAACACTCGTCAACTCCGTAATCTATCAACTCCAGTTCCAATTCCTCCATATCCACATCGGGTTTGAAGGCAACCTTAAAATTACACTTCCTTTCAAAAAGAAAATCCAACATTCCCGAAGTGCCGAGAGTGCCGTTGCCGCGATTGAACGCTGCCCTCACATTTGCGACCGTTCTTGTGGGATTGTCCGTCGCCGTCTCCACCAATACGGCTATTCCGTAGGGACCGTAACCCTCATAAACCACTTCCTTGTAATCCGCCGTATCCTTTGACACGGCTCTTTTAATGGCACGCTCAACATTTTCCTTCGGCATGTTTTCCGTCCTTGCAGTCTGCATCAACAATCTCAAACGTGGATTGGCGGCAGGGTCTGCTCCCCCGGCCTTAACGGCTATCTCTATCTCCTTGCCCAAACGGGTAAAAGTTTTTGCCATGTTTCCCCAGCGTTTAAGCTTCCTTGCCTTTCTGTATTCGAATGCTCTTCCCATATTATGTCTGTTATTGTATATATATTCTTTTGAAAAAATCGAAAATCAAGCGGCAAAGGTACGAAAAAAAGGCCGTCCGGATTGAAATGACAATAAAAAAGCCAACCCTTATTTGATTTTGTTTTGGAAATGTGAACATTAATGACTACCTTTGCACTGTTGTTTTACAATAATTCCATTTTTTCAGAACATGAACAAAAGATTTCTTTTAATTTGTCTGCTTTGGCTCGGCCTGTTGTTTAACAGTGCCATCGCGCAGGAGACTTTTCACAAAATAGAGAGAGAAAACATATCGTTTGAAATGCCTGAGGGCTGGACGGCTACAAGGTTAGGCAAAAAACTTGGAGACTACGGAATAAGAATAACGGAAAACGACGGTTGCGGACTGGTCGAGATAAACTGCACACGCAAAGTCGTGGAACCTACAAGCAGGATAACCCTCCTGGCTTCGGAACGTAGCTCAAAGCATGGCTTCGACTATATGCAGATAGACCAAGTCAATGATGCCAAACTGAACAAGATGAAAGCCAAACACCTTGCCTATACCAATACTTTCCTGACAGAAGCCTATGCGGGAGGAATATACGGCATTGTCTTTGAAGGTTATACATATACCATAGAGTATTACGGCAAGGACATGCCAAAGGAAAGGGCATTGATTGAAAAAATTCTCAAATCAGTTCGGATAAGCAAACCGGACAACAAACCTACAATGGTGGAAATGGAAGAAAGGTTCGTGCCGAAAGACTGGAACGAAGTGCAGGATGGGGACAGTATTCCCGCAAATACGGAAAAAGAAAAAAAGAAATGGTTCAATTTCTTCAAGAAAAGCGATAAGGGAGAAAAAAAATAAAAACGCTGACATTGAAACATGCATTTCGGTAAAGTATTACTATACTTTATATTTCTGCAAACAATCATCACATCATCTTTCGCTCAAACAAGAGAGGAACGCAATGTTTTCGACAATCTGTCTCGCAGTTTCGAATACAAAACTATCAAACTTAACATATACAACAGCAACTTTCTGGTTGACAACGAATACAAAGGCTTGAAGGTATCCGGTTACACACTGCCCGGATTCAGGCTCACTCCCACCGTTTCCTATACTCCTAACAAAAAAATAATGATTGAGGGCGGCGTCAGCATACTCCACTACTGGGGAGCGAACAAATACCCCTGCACTGTCTATTCCCACCTGCCCGACTGGGAGAGCTACCAATACATGAACGGATTGCATCTGATTCCTTACTTCAGGGCCATATGGCTTATTGACAAAGACATGCTCCTTAGCTTCGGTAATGTTTACAACTTCAACTCTCACCTGCTCAATGAAGTATTGTACAACTACGAAAACACATTCAATTCCGACCCCGAACTCGGTGCCCAATTCATAATGGACAAGAAACATTTTTATATGGACTTGTGGCTCAACTGGCAGAGCTTCGTATTCGACGGGGACATACATCAGGAATCCTTCACGATTGGTTGTGCGACCGAAACAAGGTTTCACTTCGCAAACGACAAATTTTCCATAACCTTTCCCTTAAACGTAATAATACAACACCTCGGAGGCGAAAATCTTGACATAAAACATGATGTGCAATCATGGCTCAACGCCTCCGTGGGTCTGAAGACAACATACAGATTCAACCCTTCCGCATCCGTTTCCTTAGGCGGAGAGACGATAGGTTATAAAAACCTTTCCGGCAACGACTTGTTCCCCTTCGACAAAGGCTGGGGCATCTATCCCTACATTTCTTTCAGATACAACGAACTTGAAATCAAAACGGCATATTTTGAAAGCGAAGACTTCGTTTCCCTGCTCGGAAGCCAACACTTCTGCAATTTCTCAAGCAATACGGAAGACCTGTTGTTCGACAGAAACAGTCAGATATATGCAAAAGCATCCTATCATCTCAAGATAGGAAACGGATACAACCTTAACTTGATATTCCAGTTGTTCAGACAAAACGAATTGAACGGATACCGCACAGGATACGGCAGTGTGAAAAGAAAAGGGTTCACTTCTTTCACTCTGGGCGTCGTGTTCAACATAAACCCGTCAATCAAGCTAAAGACAATCTAATTCAAGTGGGGATGCGTACCTCCGTCTTCGGAACGGTGGTTGCAAGTGGGACGACAGATGAAAATCTGTGCAAACAAACTGTCCAGAACAGGTATTTGCGACGGATTCAATATTGCCTTTATTTCATAATACTGTTCAACGGACAAATGCAGAAGTTCTTTCTGACATGAGACTATGTCCTTTTCTATCTGCGCAATCTTATTCGTATCACTCTCATTCTGCATCAAGGCCCTCATCAGTTTTTCCTGTCTAAGGTGAAGACTGTCGGCAACCAATATGGCCCTGTTTCTGTATTTGGACTTGATACCGCCGTACAACTGTTTCTGATTCTCATCCAACGATATCATCGAACTGACATAACATCCCTTGCCGGCGGAATTGGAACAAGCGCATGACCTGCCCCCTTGTTTGCTCAAGAGTACAAAAAGATTGACTGCCGTAATCACAAGCAGAAAAACGACTATTACAATGAAATGAGATTTCTTCATGTCCTATTCTCCCATCAATATCTGTTCCGGATAGTAATCCGAAAGTATGTCAAAATAATTCTCCTGTGCAAAATGTTCAAATGCCTCGGTCTGTTCATCCGCCACAAATCCGTCCCGATTTCCCGAGAACAAATCCGACAGATTCACTGCAACCGAAAAGAGCAGTACAATACAACATGCCAACAAACATTTGGTGAATCCCGACGGCAAAAACAAAGATTCCCGCCGCTCAATCTCGGACATGATGTCGGAATACAAAGAAGCGTTCGTTTGTCTTTGCATATCCTTTTGAATAAAACCGTCCATGTTTTCCATTTTCATCACTAAAATATTTCCTTATCTATATTGTTCATTCTTTTCGTTATGTTCCCTCTTGCCCTGTGTACCAATACCTCCACCGCACTGACGGAACAGTTCATTATGCCGGCTATTTCCTTTTGCGAAAGCTCATCATACATGAACAGTACAAAAGCCGTCTTCTGTTTTGCGGGCAAAGCATCTATCGCCTTGTGCAGATGATAACCGTACTGCTTGTCCAACAATGACCAGTCCGTCTGTTCAAAGGACTGATAATCCAAGGCGTCCGTAAAATCCAAGGACAGAAACTTCCTTATCTTCCTTTTTCTTATGTAATTTATTGCCTTGTTGACCGCTATTCTGTATATCCATGTGGATAATTTGGATTCGGCGCGATAAGTCCCTATCGAAGAATATATCTCCACAAATATATCCTGAACCAAATCCTCCGCATCATGCCTGTTGTGCAAAATGGCATAGCACAAATTAAGTATTTTCAAGTGATACTGATTGAACAAACGTTCAAAAGCCGAATGATCTCCCTCCGCTATGCGTTTTGCCGCAAGTCTGTCGCTATCCATTATAAACAAACGGCAGGAACAGACATGTGTCGCCCCTGCCGCAAACTGCATAAATAAAAACTATTTTTTCGTTTCAACCTTTTTTTGTACCGCTGCCTTTTCTCCGCTCTTGTGATGAGCACACTTGCCGGTACATTTGTGTTCGGCACTCTTGCAGTTCTGTCCGTTTCCGACACATTTTTTTCCTGCATCATTCTTTTTTGTCTTGCAATCGCTCTTGCATTTGTGAGCGGCATCCTTGTCATGATTCTTGCAATCCTTCTTGCACTTGTGTTCTACCTGTGCTTTTTCCTTTTGAGTCTTTAC
>DXGG01000107.1 GCA_019114015.1 Candidatus Onthomorpha intestinigallinarum
GTATTATCTCGCCTGTTTTGGCATTATAAGCCGCAATTCTGAAACGCTTGTATTTTAGTCGCGCTCCAGTGACCATACCGATAACTTGGCTTATGATTTCTTCTTTGCTGTGGCAAAACCAATCTGCCAGCAATATTTAGTTTTAATGTTGCAGACGGAGAAGTACCCACCAGGTGAGTAAATCTTCCGTCTGCGTTGTTTGTTTTGCATCAATCTACGTGGTAGTTGTAAATCGTATCGTCGTCATAGCTCGTGCTTAACCCTGCCAAATCCTCGTTACAGAACGGCGTACCATCTGGAGAAAAGACATCGTAAAGCATGCCGCCATACATGCTGTGGCACTTTCCGCGATGCGACACCTCGCTCTCAACATTCGAGAACCAAAGGCTCGTGGGCTGCTTCTTTTCTCCGTTATAATTGAAGTATAGCCCCGACACCTTTATTGGCTTGCGGACAAGGTTGGCAACGCTCATAGAGGCGTTGTAACGCTTTATTTTCCGTGCCGCTTCCTCACCAAAGAGGGAAAGAATAATCTTTATTGCTTCAAGGTCGCCATTCCAGCTTATCTGGCTCTCGTGGTTGTTGTACTCGTAGAAATATACCTCCTGCGGGTCGCACTCTGCCTTTATTTTGGCATCGATGCTTTCGTAGAACTCGAACAGGCGTTTGGCACCGTCTTTTGTAGCGAAGCCGCCGCCACCGATGCTGACGAGCTTCTCACCCTCGGCCAAAGGGCGGATGCCTTTCAAGCCCTTCTCGAACTGCTCGTTGGAGAAAGCGAAGAATACGTCAAACTTCTTTGTATCGACATTCGACTGCTCGTCTGTAAGTTCGCGGTAGCGTTTAAGGGTCTTGTCATTTATCATCGCGATGCCTCCGTCGCTATTTTCCCAATCGCGGTAGTATTGCAATTCTCCTCGCGTTGTCTGTACGGACTTAATTTTTCTCTCTTCCATAATTTCGTATTTTAGTGTTAGTAATTGTCCGGCGAACGCAATCAAATGCGCACGTTCTGGACGTTCCGCCGGTGTCCGGCTTGCCCTGGACTGTTTTTATCCTTGCTTTTTCGATTTGGCAAGCACATCATTTACGATTGCCTTATAGCCGCAATCAAGTGTTATCAAATTCTCCATAGTGATTATTACGGGATTCTTGCAAAATGCATTGACAAAGTTTTCCGTACGCTCAATTCTTCCCGTAAAGCCGTAATTTGAGCTATATTTACCCATAAAACTACATTCGCACGTTTCTGTGAATCTAAAAAAATGCCTTCTAAGGAAGGAGGGGTGAGCGATAGGATATGATATGCTAAGTTTGTCTATCGGCGAACCTGCATCTTTTAATTTCACTGCCATTGCAAGATTGTACCGCACGCCCCCTTTACACGAGCAGCTGCAATTGGCCGCAAACAGATTTATGCGGATTCCGTTTCTTTCAAGAATGGAAATTGCGGTTAATATTTCCGCCCCGGCATTTATTATTTTTTTCGCTTCCACTCTTGTATTAACCTGAGTTTCTACTATAATTGAAACCGTTCTTGATTTATCCGGACATTTCCTTTTGGAGTACATATTTTTCGGGCATCCCGATAAATATATGGGAACACATGGAAAACTTCCACAACAAGATTTTACAAGATTGCTTTTTTTCCCGCTGATTCCTGTATCTATTCTCATTTGCTCGTTACGTATCATATTATAACGCTCTACGTCTCCTTCAAGCATTAATCTGTCTGCTTCATTAAAAGAGGCGGTACAGCTACTATCGCTTATACTGTAATTTGATGCGAGGCGTTCTATGCGCCCGCCCATTTTTCTTAAAAATTCTTTGTTATACGGCCTGTTATTGAGCGCTTCTGAAAGTTCTTGCAAACTTCCGAAGCATTCATAATAGTGATTTGCTCCTTTTTCTATGAATGAATTAATCATTTGTACATATTTTTGAAAGTTTCGCAATACTTGTTTAAGTTCTCAATCCGGGAGGCGATGCGCTTTGTGTCGTTTTCGTCCCACGAACCGGTTAACCCCTCTTTTATTCCTTCCTCGAAGGTTTTTCCCGACTTCAGACACATTGCAATACGTATGATTGCTCGCGGGCTTGCAGTATAGGTTAGCCCGGATTTGTTTATTTCTCCCCGTACCGTATGAATGAAGTCTACTAATTCTTCATCTCCTCCAGCCGCGGAAATTTCTATTTCCCTATCGTAGTCCAGCTCTACGAATGCGAATCGGTCAAGCGTTGAGGCGTCAAGCTGGAATCGTCCGTTGTAAGCGTCGTTTGCCCCTCGTCCCACGGTGTTACCAGCTGCAATGCAGACAAAATTGTCGTGCGCCTTAATTTTCCCATATTTTGGAAAGTTGTAATATCCGTTTGCAAGCGCAGCATTAAAGGCAATAAGCACTTCCGCTGCAGTTCCGTCTATTTCGTCAAACAGAAATACGCCTCCCTGCGTGAAGGCTTTAAAAAATTCCGTTTCCTGATAATTGCCGCCAGCGTCGATGAATCCTTCCAGCTCGTACTTGTTTTGCAGGCAGCCGCAATAATAAAAATCAAGGCACAGGCCTTCCGCCACCTGCTTTGCAAGTACATTTTTTCCCGTACCTGCCGGGCCGTACAAATAAACCGGCTGACGGTTTGCGGCCCAAAAAAGCACATCCTTTAATT
>DXGG01000009.1 GCA_019114015.1 Candidatus Onthomorpha intestinigallinarum
ACTATGTTGTATCTGTCCGAACCTTTGAATTTCTGTATTATCTCTTCCATCGGTTCTTTTATGTCGGCGATGAACATGGGAGAATATCTCATGAAAGTGCTTGCCTTTATCTTGTTGTAGAATTCGGGTTTGAAAAGCATGGAGCGTACATCGTCCAAAACGACTACGCCCTTGAACATGCCCTGATCGTCCACAACGGGGAAAAAATTCCTTGAGCTTACCTCCACCGCCGCTACAATGTCCCTTAGAAGGGAATCGGGTTTGAGCGTTATGAAATTCGTTTCTATTATTTCCTTTTTGTCTATGAACTGCAATGCTGTCTTGTCCTTGTTGTGGGTAATCAGGTCTCCTTTCTCTGCCAAAGGCTCTGCATATATGGAATATCTGGTCAGCGGTTTTACCACAAGGTATGCGATTGTCGTGGCTATAAGCAAGGGTGTGAAAAGGGCATATCCACCCGTTATTTCCGCAATGAGGAATGTCGCAGTCATGGGTGAATGCATCACTCCGGCCATTACGGCGGCCATTCCTACGAGTGCGAAGTTGCTTTCGGCCACTTCTATCGTTCCCGTCAGGTTGACAACCCGTGCAACGAAGAATCCGACGAAACCTCCTATGAAAAGGCTTGGCGCAAACGTGCCTCCCACTCCCCCCGAAGCGCAGGTGATTGAGGTGGCGAAAGCTTTCAGAAAAACGATTGCAAGCAATACCAGAAGGAAAAGCCAGTTGTTGTCCGTGTAGGAATAGAAAAAACTGTTCTCCATCAAGGTATTGATGTCGTTGTTCAACAGAGAGGTCAATGCCGAATAACCTTCACCGAACAGAGGCGGGAAAAGATATACCATAACGCCCAAACAAACGCCCCCTATTATTATTCTGCTCGAACGTTTCCATTTGGCGAAACGTTGGGATACCCATTTGTTTATTTTCAGGAAGTAAAGCGATATGAAAGCTGCAATTATGCCCAAAAGGACAAAGGCAGGTATCTTGTTCAATTCAAAAAGGGAATCCACCTTGTAGTAAAACTGCACTCCCTGACCGAAGAAGAAATAGGATATTATGGCGGATGTGACGGCCGAAAGCAAAAGAGGAGTCGCAACAGTCATGGTAAGGTCTATCATAAGCACCTCGAAGACGAATAGGACTCCTGCAATGGGTGCCTTGAACACCCCTGCTATCGCTCCCGCAGCCCCACAACCCAGAAGCGTTATCACATGTTTGCGGCTTATTCTGAAGAAACGGCTTATGTTGGAGGCTATCGCACTGCCGGTAAGCACAATGGGAGCCTCCAGTCCGACGGAACCTCCGAACGCAACGGTAATGGATGATGTCAACATGGAACTCCAGCAGTGATGAGCCTTCAATCGGCCGTCCTTTCTCGAAATGGCATACATCACCTTGCTCACTCCGTGCGACAAATCGTCCTTTACAAAATACTTTATCACCAATACGGTCAGAATGATTCCTATTGTCGGGTACATGAGAAACAATATGTTTCCCCTGTTAGGAGAAAACCACGAAAAGCGACTTATAATCTCATAAGTCAAATGTACGGTATTCTTGAGCAAAACCGAAGCCAAACCGCTCGCAACACCGACAACCAGACTCAATATCACAACAAACTGGTACTCAGTCAAATGCTTCAGCCTCCAAATGTGAAACGCCTTGTAATAACCCACATAATCCAACCCGCGTATGTACTTTACAAGGATTTGTATGTATGCAACAACCTGTCTTATCAACTTCATGATACAAACTTATAAACTTTTCGGCAAATACTGCGGCTTTCACGGGATTTTTTTTCTTCTTTTGCCCGACTGAATCGTGACCGTAAAATCAAAATACTTATATTTGCAAAAATTATAAACCGAATACCGTACATGAATATCATTTCATACAATGTGAACGGCATAAGAGCAGCCGTGAACAAAGGTTTCCTGCAATGGCTTTCGGAATGCAGTCCCGATGTGGTATGCCTTCAGGAAACCAAAGCTCAGAGAGAGCAGATTCCAGTACTCGATTTCGAATCCCTTGGCTTTAAATGTTACAGCTTCAGCGCCAAAAAAAAAGGATACAGCGGCGTTGCGATACTCTCCAAACAGTCTCCCGACAAGGTGGTTTACGGCATGGGAATACCTAAATACGACGACGAGGGACGATTCATAAGAGCCGATTACGGAGATCTTTCCATAGTGAGCGTGTATCACCCTTCGGGAACAAGCGGAGAGGAAAGGCAGGCATTCAAGATGCAATGGCTCGAGGATTTCCGGCAATATGTTCAAGCGCTTCAAAAGGAAAGACCCGCCCTTGTCCTTTGCGGTGACTACAATATATGTCACCGTCCGATAGATATTCACGACCCGGTAAGAAATGCCAATTCCTCCGGCTTCCTTCCCGAGGAAAGGGAATGGATAGACCGTTTCATAAAGTCGGGATACACAGACAGCTTCAGGTTTGTCCACAAGGACCAGCCCGATGCCTATTCGTGGTGGAGCTACCGTGCGAATGCAAGAGCCCAGAACAAGGGCTGGAGAATAGATTACTGCATGGTGAGCGACAACATAAGCGACAGAATAATCGATGCGGGAATATTGAGCCAGGTGAAACACTCCGACCATTGTCCCATAAGTTTAACGTTAAAACAACAGTAATATGAAGAAAATCATTTGTCTTTTCGCGATACTGACACTCGTTTTCAGTTCGTGCGTTTCAACAAAGAAATATCAGGCGTTGGAGAATGAGAAATCCAGATGTTCCAAACAGCTCTCGGAAGCCAGGATAAGCAACCGGGAACTCAAAAGCATGAATGAGGAACTGAAGGCCGAGTTGGACAAACAGAAAAAGGAACTGCAGAATACGCAGCTTCTTTCACAAAACTACAAGGAACAGGCCGAAGAAAACGACATGGCGTACAAGGATATGAAGCA
>DXGG01000108.1 GCA_019114015.1 Candidatus Onthomorpha intestinigallinarum
TTAAAGAATTCCGAAATAGTTGAACGTCGTCATTGGCTGATAAAACCCATTTGCTATCCTTATTTCCATTTTTATGCACAAAGGATTCACGGCATACACAAGAAAGATGTGATGAACGAACCCGAGTTCGACGTTTTATGGAAGGAGATAGAGCCGTATTTTGAAGGAAAGACAATAGTTGCACACAACGCTTCCTTCGATATAAACGTCCTCAGGAAGACATTGAAGCATTACGGAATTCCCAAACCCGAAGGAAGATATTTGTGTACCTTTCAGATATCCCGTCTTGTTTGGCCTTCGTTGCCCAAGCATTCGCTTGACTATTTGTGCGAAAGGCAAGGGTATGTTTTTGAACATCACAGGGCGGATGCGGATGCTGAGGCTTGTGCCGTCCTTTTACTTAAGGAAGCAGAGGCATTGCAGGTCAACGACCTGGAAGAACTGAGAAAAAGGCTGAAGATAAGATTGAAAAAATTGTAATTTGATTCCGTAAAAATGAATTCAGAAAAGAAAAAAACGGATTCAGAATTCAATTTTTTCTTTTCTGGAAAGAATTTTCCGAAACGGGATTACGGTTTTCCCCAATGGAAACCTGATGAAGCCGAGTTTAAAAAATCGATTTTATTACTTGATATTCGGTGAATAGTCTTAACTTTGCAAAATGTTGAAAAGAGGGAAAACAGGTTTAATAAATTAGTACAAAGCTATGTCTAAAGCGATAAAGATTACCAAGGGTCTGGACCTGCATTTGTTTGGACAGGCCAAGCCTGAGGTCGTTGAAACCACTGTCGGGGAGTATGCTGTCAAACCGAGGGACTTTGTGGGTGTTACGCCAAAGCTTTTGGTTGAACAGGGAGACAGGGTGAAGGCAGGGACACCGCTTTTTTTTGCCAAGGGGAAAGAACGGGTGATGTTTACTTCTCCCGTAAGCGGTACCGTCAAGGCAATAGAAAGAGGCGAGAAAAGGGTTGTTGAGGCCATAAGGATAGTTCCAGACAATTCAGGTGAATACGAGGACTTTTCCGTTGGCAGCCTGAGCGATATGACTGCCGAACAAATCAAGGATAAAATGCTTGTTTCGGGAGTCTGGACGGTTCTTCGTCAGAGACCTTACGATGTTGTGCCCAGTCCGGACACAAATCCGAAATGTATAGTTGTCAAAGGCTTTTCTTCCGCTCCTTTGGCACCGGATTATGCAATTACTCTGCAGGGACAAAGGGCTGTGATGCAGGTGGGAATAGACGTGTTGAACAAACTGACCGAAGGCAAGGTGCATCTTAATGTGCATTCCGAACTCAGCCGTACGGATGAACTGTTTAAGTTGGAGAACGTACAGATAAATATTTTTGAGGGCAAACATCCTTGCGGAAACGTTTCGGTTCAGATTGAGAAGACAGACCCTTTGAACAAGGGGGAAAGGATATGGTATGTGGATGCCAATGATCTTCCCGTCATAGGCAAACTGTTTTTGGAGGGAAGATATGTTGCGGACAGGATTGTAGCCCTTACGGGAGAGCAGGTCACTCATCCGCAATACTACAAGGTGAAAAAGGGAGCAAGTATAGCTTCCTTGATATTCAACAATATAAAGTCCGAAAACGTAAGATACATAAGCGGAGACATACTTACCGGAAAGCGAATAGACAAGGACGGGTTCATATCCGCTTATGACAATCAGGTGACCGTTATAAAGGAAGGTGATCACAGGGATTTCATGGGTTGGCTGGCTCCTTCGTTCGATAAGTTGAGCTTTTCGAGAACCTTTCTTGCGGGTTTCTTGAAAAACAGTGGCAAAAGGACGTATTCCGTCGATACCAACCTTCACGGAGGAGTTAGACCTTTTGTCGTAACCGGAGAATTTGAAAAGGTGTTTCCTATGGATATATATCCTTTGCAGTTGATTAAGGCCTGTGTTGTCGAGGATATAGATTTGATGGAGCAATTGGGTATTTACGAGGTGGCTCCTGAGGATTTTGCCTTGTGTGAGTTTGTGGATCCTTCCAAAAACGACATACAGGAGATAATAAGAAAAGGATTGGAATTAATGAGAAAGGAGATGGGAGAATGAAGCTCATAAAGAATATGCTTGACAATATGCGTCCGAATTTTGAAGAAGGCGGCAAGATGCATGCCTTTCATTCCTTGTTTGACGCAATCGACACTTTGATGTTTGTTCCCAAGACCACGACACGGCTCGGCAGTCACATAAGGGATGCTGTTGACAACAAGAGGACCATGATTGTCGTTTTCATAGCTTTGTTGCCTGCACTTTTGTTCGGCATGTACAACATAGGCTATCAGCATCATCTATCCTTGGTTGGAGAGGAAGGAGTGGTTTCCTGTTGCGATAATTTCTGGGGCAATTTGTGGTATGGCTTTTTGAAGGTCTTGCCGATGCTTTTGGTAAGTTATATCGTCGGGTTGGGTATAGAGGTTGTTTTTGCTCAGATTAGGGGACATGAGGTGAGCGAAGGTTATTTTGTGACGGGATTGCTTATACCTTTGATTTGTCCTCCCGATGTTCCTTTGTGGCAGTTGGCGTTGGCTGTTGCCTTTGCCGTAATCATAGGCAAGGAAGTGTTTGGAGGAACGGGATATAATTTCTTGAATCCGGCATTGGTTGCCAGAGCCTTTTTGTTCTTTTCTTATCCGACTCACATGTCCGGGGACGCGGTGTGGATAGCGGAACAGGG
>DXGG01000010.1 GCA_019114015.1 Candidatus Onthomorpha intestinigallinarum
GAATATTCTGCCATTGAAGTTCATCCAGAAGAGTTTTGAACAGGGTTTCATAGACAATGACGAGTCTTTGCTTTTTTTTACCGATCATCAGCTCTTCAATCGCTACCACAAGTATAAGATAAGGGACGGCAAAAGTCAGCAGGAAAAACTGACGATGGAGGAATTGCTCAGTCTGAAGCCGGGAGACTATGTAACGCATATAGATTACGGAGTGGGAAAGTTTGCAGGGTTGGAAAAAATAGACAACAACGGCAGGAAACAGGAAGCAATCCGACTGGTGTATAAGGACAACGACATATTGTATGTGTCTATACATGCTCTGCACAAGATAAGCAGATATGTCGGAAAGGAAGGCACCGAACCCAAACTGAACAGACTCGGTTCAAACACATGGAACAACCTGAAGAACAAGACAAAGCAGCGGGTAAAAGACATAGCCAAGGAGTTGATAGCCCTTTATGCCAGACGCAAGGCCTCCGTCGGATTCGCCTTTTCGGCGGATACTTATCTGCAACATGAACTGGAAGCCTCGTTCATGTATGAGGATACACCGGACCAATACAAGGCCACCCGGGCCGTCAAACACGACATGGAGTCTTCTCATCCCATGGACAGACTGATTTGCGGCGATGTGGGATTCGGAAAAACCGAGGTGGCAATACGGGCAGCCTTCAAGGCGGTATGCGACGGCAAACAGGTCGCAGTTTTGGTTCCGACAACCATTCTGGCATTCCAGCATTGGAAAACCTTCTCGGAAAGACTGAAGGACATGCCTTGCAATGTGGATTATTTGAACAGATTCCGTTCGGCAAAGGAAAAGAAACAGGTACTCGATGATCTGGCCCAAGGCAGAACGGATATATTGATAGGAACGCACATAATAGTCGGAAAGGATGTGAGATTCAAGGATTTGGGTTTGCTTATCATAGACGAGGAACACAAATTCGGAGTGGCGATAAAGGAAAAACTGAAAAAACTCAAGGTAAACATAGATACCCTTACGCTTACGGCAACGCCGATACCGAGAACGTTGCAGTTCTCACTTATGGGGGCGAGGGATTTGTCCATAATCAACACTCCGCCGCCAAACCGCCAGCCGGTGGAAACGGAAGTCACGGTATTCAACGAGGAATTGATAAGGGATGCGATAATGTTTGAACTGTCAAGGGGCGGACAAGTGTATTTCGTTCACAACAGAGTGCAGAACATAATGGAGATTTCATCGTTGATTTCCCGTCTTGTACCCGATGCAAGAGTGGTTGTGGGACATGGACAGATGAAAGGAGAGGAACTTGAGGAAATAATGATGGATTTCATAGAGGGAAGATATGACGTGTTGGTTTCCACCACCATAGTCGAGAACGGACTGGATATACCGAATGCAAATACCATGTTCATAAACGATGCACAAAACTACGGTCTTAGCGATTTGCATCAGTTGAGAGGCAGGGTGGGAAGAAGCAACAAGAAGGCTTTCTGTTATCTTCTTGCACCTGACGTATCTCTGTTGACACCCGAAGCGGGCAAAAGGCTGAAGGCAATAGAGGATTTTTCGGCAATAGGAAGCGGTTTTTCGATAGCGATGAGAGACCTTGACATTAGAGGAGCGGGAAATATACTCGGAGCCGAACAGAGCGGATTCATATCGGAAATAGGTTTTGAAATGTATCATAAAATACTGGATGAGGCGATAGAGGAATTGAAAACGACCGAGTTCAGAGACCTTTTTGCAGAGTCTTTGGCCGAAAGGGAATACTACGTCAAGGATTGTGTCATTGAAACAGACCTTGAGATACTGATACCCGACACTTACATAAGCAACGTGGTTGAAAGGCTCAAGATATACAAGCAGTTGGACGGAATGGAGAATGAAAGCGAGCTGGAGAACCTGAAAAGGGAACTGACGGACCGCTTCGGCAAGATACCAAAGGAAACGACGGATTTGTTCGAAATAGTAAAACTGCGTTCATTGGCAAAGAAAACGGCCGTTGAAAAGTTGAGTATCAAACGCGGAAAGATGAGTGCCGTGTTCGTTTCGGACAAGGATTCTCCGTTTTTCTCGAGCGAGTTGTTCGCAAATCTGATAAAGTATATTCAGATGTATCCCCAAAAGTGTTCCTTGCAGGAAACGGAGGACAAACTTGTGTTCAGCGTTGCGGGAATTACGGATATATACAAGGCAGTGAAGGTTTTCGGGGACATTACCGCTTGAAGTTTTTTTGTTTTCGGATATTCAAAAAATGGAATCAAGTTTCAATTTTCTGAAACTTGATTCCATTTTGTTGGAATTTGATTCTGTTTTTATGGAATTTGATTTGGCCGGGACGGGTTTCAGTACTGCTCCGACCGGTTAGGGAAGTCGGATGTTTTCACATCGTTTACATAGCGTCCCACGGCATCCGTTATTTCTTTTCCGAGGTTAAGATACCTTCTTAGGAAACGCGGAGAGAATTCCTGCGTTATTCCAAGCATGTCATGCAGTACAAGCACCTGACCGTCCACGTCTCCGCCGGCACCTATTCCTATCACGGGTATTTTCAATTCCTCGGCTATTCTGGCGGCAAGCGAAGAGGGTACCTTCTCAAGGACAATGGAAAAGCAGCCTGCATCTTCCAGTATGTGGGCATCGCGTACGAGTTTTTCTGCTTCCTGTTCCGAGGTGGCTCTTACCGCGTATGAACCGAACTTGTTGATGGATTGCGGCGTAAGACCGAGGTGTCCCATAACGGGAATGCCGGCCGAAAGGATTCTTTTTACCGATTCGAGTATTTCTTCACCTCCTTCTATTTTCACCGCATTGGCTTCGGTCTCCTTCATCATTCTTATCGCTGAACAGAGTGCCTCTTTGGAATTGCCCTGATAGGTTCCGAATGGAAGATCGACCACAACCAATGCTCTTTTGCAGGCACGCACCACGCTCGAAGCATGATAAATCATTTCGTTAAGAGTTATCGGCAGTGTGGTTGAGTATCCCGCCATAACGTTTGCGGCAGAGTCCCCTACCAGTACGACATCGGCCTTGGCCATGTCGACAAGTGTTGCCATAGAGTAGTCGTAGGCCGTTATCATTGCTATTTTCTCGCCTTTGTCAGCCATTGTCTGCAAGGTCTTTACGGTTATTCTTTTGGTGTCTTTTATCGCTGTTGACATTTTCGCTCGTTTTGTTTTTCGCCGCAAAAGTACTAATGTTTTTTTATTGTGCACGTTTTTATGCCATATTTATTGGCAGACCATGACCGCATTCGACAATTATTCGTACTTTTGTTGCAAAATAAACCGTTTATGTTTGAATTCTTTGAAGGTCCTTTCGATGAGATTACGCCTTCTTATGTCGTTGTGAATTGTGCTGGCATAGGTTACAGGATAGAGATTTCGCTCACGACATATTCTGCATTGAAAAACAAGGAGCGTGCAAGAGTTTTCGTTCATCACATAGTGAGGGAGGATGCCCAGTTGTTGTACGGTTTTTCCACTGTCGGAGAAAGACGTTTGTTCAGGGCGTTGACGAGTGTGTCCGGAATAGGGGCCAATACTGCGAGAATGATGCTTTCATCCATGAATACCGAAGAACTGGTCAGGGCTGTGGTGGAGGAGAATATAGGTGCGATAAAGTCTATAAAGGGTATAGGACAGAAAACGGCCCAAAGGGTTGTGGTGGAATTGAAGGATACTCTTTCCAAATTCGAGATTTCGGATATTCCTTTTGTAAATCATAATAAAAACAAGGAGGAAGCGTTATTAGCTTTACAGACATTGGGATTTAATAAACTGCTTGCAGAGAGGGCGTTGGACAAATTGATTCAGGCGGAAGGGGAAAAAAGCGTTGAGGATTTGATAAGAATGGCTTTAAAGGTCTTGTAGCCCTTGTTCGTTTTTGTGTATGAGTTTTTTTGTTGGAAGACATATAACACATTTACTGTTTGTTGCATTTGTTTTTTCATTTGCATCCGTTACGGCGCAGACTGACAGTTTGCGTTATTCCATAGATTCAGATTCCGACAGTCCTTTGTATTTGCAGACTCCAGAAAACGTCACTTCATCTGTAGAATACGACCCTGTAAAGAACGAATACGTTTTGATAAAGCGTGTCGGGGATTTGGTGATAGAAAAGCGTATCTTGTCCTTTTCGGAGTATCAGAACTATGATATGGACAAGATGATAAGCGATTATTGGAAGAATCGTTCCGCAACGGCCAAGGTGAGTGCCGGTTCCACGGAAGGGGTATTGGGAAATCTGATACCGCAACTGAGGGTCAACAGCGAGTTGTTTGAAACCATATTCGGTGGTCAGACCATAGACATAAGGCCGAGCGGAAATGCGGAATTGAAGTTCGGAATCATAAACAACAGAAATGAGAATCTGGCTTTGAGCGAGAATCAGAGAAGTGTCACCAGTTTCGATTTTGACATGAATTTTCAGTTGAACGTAATGGCCCAGATAGGAACGGCCATCAATTTCAACTTCAATTACAATACCGAAGCCACGTTTGATTTTGAAAATGAGTTAAAGCTGAAATACGAGGGTAAGGAGGACGATATAGTTCAGTTGATAGAGGGAGGAAATATCAGTTTTGCCCTTCCGCTTACTCTGATTCAGGGAAGTCAGTCTCTTTTCGGGGCGAGAACCAAGCTAAAGTTTGGTAACCTGACATTGGATGCAGTCTTTTCGCAACAGAAATCGGAATCGAGTACGGTTACCGTTCAGGGCGGTGCGCAGATGCAGGAGTTCAATTTCAAGGCGGACGACTATGACGAAAACAGACACTTCTTCATTGCGCAGTACTTTTACGACAACTACAACAATGCTATGAGTACGCTGCCCATAATCAATTCCAATGTTGTCATAACTAAAATAGAGGTTTGGAGAACCAATATAGGTTCGGCCGTCACCAACAACAGGAATCTGGTTGCCTTTGCCGATTTGGGAGAATCGAAGCCTTACGGGCAGAATCCGTCGATAGAGTTGCCGGGAGGGTCGGTTTTGCCGGACCAGAAACGTTCCAACCGTCTTCTTGATGTGATTGATGTCAATACGTTGAGAAGCATAAACAACATAAGTTCATATTTGCAGAGTTTGGGGTTTGTTTCGGGACAGAATTACGAAAAGGTGGAGAGTGCGAGAAAGCTCTCGTCGTCGGAATATACGTTTAATTCACGGTTGGGATTTATTTCGTTGACACAGGCCTTGAGAGCTGATCAGGTTCTGGCGGTTGCGTTCCGTTATCAGATAGTTGGCGACACCACGACTTATCAGGTGGGGGAATTTTCAGACGAAGGGGTTGCCGATCCCAATACTTTGGTGGTAAAGTTGTTGAAGAGTTCTTCGCTCAATGTCAGGAATCCCATGTGGAAGTTGATGATGAAGAATGTTTACCGTCTGGACGCTTATCAGATATCGGAAGAGGATTTCAGACTCAACATATTGTATCAGGCGGATGAAGACGGAGTTCAGACAGGTTATTTTCGGGACGGTGAAAAGAGCGGAACTCCGCTTTTGCAGGTCTTCGGACTGGATCGTATGGACAATCAGCAGAACATGTATCCTGATGGAGTGTTTGACTTTTTGGA
>DXGG01000109.1 GCA_019114015.1 Candidatus Onthomorpha intestinigallinarum
GAGGAGACTTTGGGCGACTATTAGCATAAACGTTTCTTTTGAACAGGATGACGAAAAGAGTTTGTTACGGTTTTGTATTGGTTATGGT
Organism: Candidatus Onthomorpha intestinigallinarum; assembly: GCA_019114015.1. GTDB lineage: Bacteria > Bacteroidota > Bacteroidia > Bacteroidales > P3 > Onthomorpha > Onthomorpha intestinigallinarum. The sequence continues at coordinate 89 of DXGG01000109.1, forward strand.
TTTTGTCTTCGGGGGCTTCGGTCTGCTTCACTGCCAACCCAAGGGGGTCAAGGTGACCAAGGAGGATGTTTTCCAGAAGACAAGGATTCTGTTTGTTCTGGACTGCTCCAACAGCATGTACGGCATGTGGCAGAGCAACACCAAGATAAAGATAGCGCAGTCGCTCATATCCAACATTGTCGATACTTTGAGCGGACGTCCCGGTGTGGAGATGGCATTGAGAGCCTTCGGACATACCAAGAACTTCCCTCCGCAGGACTGTGACGACACACGTCTGGAGGTGGGCTTCGCACCGAACAACACCGATCAGATAAAGGCCAAGCTCAAGGCTCTTGTGCCTCGCGGAAGTTCGCCTATAGCCTCGTCACTGCGTCGTTGCGTAACCGATTTTCCAGACTGCGACAACTGCAGGAACATAGTGATATTGATAACCGACGGAATAGACGAGTGTTCGGGCGATGTGTGCAAGGCATCCAGGGAACTGCAGAAACAGGGGGCCTTTCTCAAACCGTTCGTCATAGGAATAGGAAGGGGATTGAACAAATACTTCGACTGTGCCGGCACTTACTATGAGGTGGGCAATGAAATAGAGTTCTCCAAGGCATTGAACAACATAGTCTATCAGGCTCTGAACAATACCACCTCGCAGGTCAACCTGCTGGATTCCTACATGGAGGCAAGCGAAACGAACGTTCCCATGACCTTCTACGACTCGCAGAGCAAGGTGTTGAGATACACCTTCATGCACACCTTCAACGCCAAGGGGCTTTCGGATACCCTTGTGCTTGATCCTTTGATAAACTACGACATAGTGGTGCATACCATACCGCCGGTCAAGGTGGAGAACGTGCAGTTGAACCCCGGCCGTCATACCATAATACCGATAAAGTCTCCTCAGGGCAACATGATAATCAAGTGGGCGGAACAGGACCGCAGAACGAAAGAAGACATACAGGTCATAGTCAGGGAGTCGGGCAAACCCGACGCAGTGAACATACAGCCCTTGAACAAGTCGGAACGTTACCTTGTGGGAAAATACGACCTCGAAATACTGACACTGCCGCGTCTTAACATAGAAAACGTGGAGATAGGACAAAGCTCCACAACCACAATAGAAATACCGCAAAGCGGCACATTGTATCTAAGCAAGGGCAAACAGAAGGTATTGGGAAGCATATTCGTCAAGGACAGCGAGGAAACCAAGTGGGTGTGCAACCTTGAGGAAGAACTGTTGAACGAAACGATAAACCTTTTGCCGGGACAATATATGGTCGTATTGAGGGCCAAGAACGCCACAAGGACGACCCAGACGGTGATAAAGGAGTTTAAAATAGAATCGAACAAGACCACAACGGTCTCTTTTGAAAAGTAAAACAAAGAAAACCATATACTATGAAAGAATATCAACTCTTGGGCAAAAAGGATACCCGTTCGGGATTCGGAGCAGGACTTTTGGAAGCGGGCAGACGCAACAAGAATGTCGTTGCCTTGTGTGCCGACCTTATCGGTTCGGTGAAAATGGACTCGTTTTACAAGGAATTTCCCGACAGGACTATACAGTGCGGCATAGCGGAGGCCGACATGATAGGCATAGCCGCAGGACTGGCTCTGAGCGGCAAGGTTGCATTTGCGGCAAGCTTCGCTGCATTTGCCACCGGAAGGGTTTACGACCAGATACGTCAGGCTGTGGCCTATTCGGATACAAACGTCAAGATTGCGGGTTCTCATGCGGGAGTTACTCTCGGAGAGGACGGAGCGACACATCAGATATTGGAAGACATAGGTCTTATGAAGATGTTGCCCAACATGGCAGTGCTCAATCCTTGCGACTACAACCAGACAAAGGCTGCAACCATTGCGGCGGCGGAATACAGAGGACCGGTTTACATACGTTTCGGCCGTCCGAGCGTTCCGATGTTCATCCCGGAGGACATGCCGTTTGAAATAGGCAAGGCCCTTTTGCTCAGCGAGGGAAAGGACGTAAGCCTTGTGGCAACGGGTCATCTGGTATGGGAAGCGCTTGAGGCCGCAAGACTTTTGGAAAAGGAAGGCATATCGGCCGAAGTGATTGACATTCACACCATAAAACCTTTGGACGGTGAGGCCATATTGCGTTCTGCAAGAAAGACGGGCTGTGTCGTCGGCTGCGAAGAACATCAGTTCAACGGCGGATTGAACGAAAGCATTGCGCAGTTGTTGGTAAGAAACGAACCTGTACCGATGGAATTCATAGGAGTGGACGATGTGTTCGGCCAAAGCGGCAAGCCTGACGAACTGATGGTCAAATACAACCTGAAGGCGGAAAACATAGCCGCTACCGCCAAAAAAGCCATATCACGAAAGAAATAATACTTTTCCGTACGGATGGAATCGAATCCCGAATTGCGTCTTGCGGAAAAGTATGTCAACCAGACCGACACCAACATATTCCTTACCGGTAAGGCCGGTACGGGAAAGACAACCTTTTTGAGGCATATCGCGGCCACAACGCACAAGCGCAGGGTGGTGCTCGCTCCGACCGGAATAGCGGCACTGAATGCCGAAGGGACGACAATACATTCCTTTTTCCAGTTTTCGTTTGCACCCTATCTGCCCGGATATGCCTCCGAAAGGATAAGCTACCGCAAGGAAAGGCTTAACCTTATCAGAAGTCTCGAACTGATAATAATAGACGAGGCCTCGATGATGCGTGCCGACATTCTGGATCACATAGACGACATATTGAGACAGGTGCGACCAAAATTCAGGGACAGACCTTTCGGAGGGGTGCAGATGCTGCTCATAGGCGACTTGAGCCAGTTGCCTCCAGTCGTTCAGGGTGAGGAGTACGAAGTGCTGAAAACGGAATACGACACACCTTATTTCTTTTCGAGCAGGGCATTCGCCCAATCCCTTTTCCGAACCATAAGCCTCGAACGGATATACAGGCAGACAAGCCCCTTGTTTGTCGAGATGCTCAACAGGATAAGGGTGAACAATCTGAACGAAGAACTGACAGAAAGACTTAATGCAAGGTATGAACCCGATGCTCTCGCCAATCAGAAGGAGGGCGTGGTGGTCTTGTGCACGCACAACTCTCAGGCGGGGAAGATAAACGACGACAAGCTGAAAGGGATAAAGAAGAAGGAATACGTATATCATGCCGAAATAGAACGCAACTTCCCGGAAAACATGTATCCCAATGCCGAACGGCTTGTATTGAAACAGGGAGCGCAGGTCATCTTCATAGCCAATGACAGCTGGGCAAGTCCGAGACGGTATTACAACGGTTCTATAGGCAGGGTGGAGAGTCTGGACGATGAAGAGGTGATGGTAAGGATGGAGGATAGCGAAAACGTGGTAAGCGTCAAAAGACACCTTTGGGAGAACTGCCGTTATACCCTTGACAGAAAGACAAGGGAGATAAGAAGCGAAACGATAGGCACCTTTTCGCAGTTTCCTCTCAAACTGGCATGGGCCATAACCGTACACAAAAGTCAGGGGCTTACTTTCGACAGGGTGATAATAGATGCCAACCGAGCCTTCACCCACGGACAGTTTTATGTTGCATTGAGTCGTTGCCGCAGCCTTGAAGGGGTGGTGCTGTGCGAGAGGTTCAACCCTTATGCGGTGATGACGGATGAAAAGGTCTGCGACTTTTCATGCCGACAGCTTGCATCCTCTCCCGATGAGAACACTTTCAGGGAGGACAACTATGCCTATGTGTTCAGGGTCTTCGAACAGATATTCGACTTCCGTCCGCTGTCCTACGCATTGCATGCAATCCTTCAGGTCAACGAGTCGTGCATAAGGAGGCAGGACGCGGAGGCGGCCGAAAGGATAAAGATACTGGCCGAAGAATCCCTTCTGGAGATATGCGGGGTGGGAGAGAGGTTCCTAAGGGAGATAGGGCAGATAAGGCAAAGGTTTTCAGCGGAAAAGACAACGGAGCGTCTTTTGGAGAGAAGCCTCAGGGCTGCCGCATATTTCACAGACAAAATGAAAAAGATATTCGAACTGCTCTACATTATGGACAAGGCCTCATTGCAGGAGGACGAACAAAAGGAAGAGGTGGAACAGTCGGCTTTGGCACTGGCAAGAGAAACGGAAATAAAACATAGAATTTTAACTTATTTAAAGGAGAGGGAATTTGACTTCGATGCACTGATAAATTACAGAAGCAGTCTGTATGCCTACGGTGACGACATGCCTTTGAAGGCTTTGGAGGCTTATATGAAGACCCGTAAAAAGGATGTGGAAAAGCAAAGCGATGAACTTGTGATGGATGACCTGTACGAGGCCTTGAAGTCGTGGCGCAGGAAAAAAGCCGCACAGCTGAACGTGCCGGCATATACGGTGATAAGCCGTCAGGGATTCGAAAGCATCATAAGGTTTAAGCCGACGAGAATTGAAAATTTGCAGACGCTCAAGGGTATCGGCAAAAAAACCGTGGAGAAATACGCCGATGAAATACTGGAAATCGTAAGGGAAAAATCCTGAAATAACAAACAAGACCCGAAATCATGATATTGTTGTTGACCGTTGCCGTTTGGGCGTTGATGATTCTGCCGGACATATACATCTATCGCAGATATGTACGCAAGGCGTCCTCAAGACCTTTAAAATGTTTGTACTGGCTTCCTGTCGCGGTATTGACGCTGTTTTTGTGTCTCATGCCGCTTGTCATGCGTTTTGCGGACAGGGATGCCCTCAAGGATGTGACGGTAGGTTTCTTCCTTGTTT
>DXGG01000110.1 GCA_019114015.1 Candidatus Onthomorpha intestinigallinarum
TTTTTACAAGGGAGGGTTTCCTACCCGTTATGGAGGACGTTTGTCCTCGGTGGCGGACATAAGGACAAAGGACGGCAACATAAACAAGCTGAATGCCGACATAGGCATAGGTCTCATTTCGGCAAAACTGAATGTGGACGGACCCATATACAAGGACAAAACCACTTTCAGCTTATCGGCAAGACGCACTTATCTCGACCTTTTGCTCAAACCTGCCATGAAACTTGTCAGCGATGATTCCGGAGACGGAAGTTTCGGATATCATTTCGTTGATTTGAACGCCAAAATCAATCACAGAATAAACAGCAAGAACAGATTGGTGGCGAGTTTCTATTGGGGGCAGGACAAGTTTTCGCTGGAAAACACGGATGAAAGCAATTCCTCCGACAACACTTATCTTAAATCCAATTCCGAAGGGCGATGGGGCAATACCATAGGTTCATTGACCTGGATAAGGGAAATAAATCAAAAACTGTTCACCGACTTAAGCCTGTCATACAACAGATATTCCTCCAATATTACCAACAAGGAAGTATATAAACAAGGGGAATCGCCATCGGAAGAATTCAAATTCGACTATCTCTCCGGAATAGAGGATTTTTCTTTTTCAAACAACTACAATCTGTATCTGAACGAAAGCAACAACATAGGTTTCGGATTGAATTACACCCATCATACTTATTCTCCAGAACTCATTTCGATTGATGAGGATTTTACGGATGAATCCTCCCTTAAGCATTCTCCCTCAAAAATACATGCGAACGAGATATCAGTATTTGCGGAAGACGAGATTAACCTAAGCAAACGCCTGTCGGTCAATGCCGGACTAAGGTTCAATGCGTTTATGGTCGAAGATGAAACATACCTGTCACTTCAGCCACGCCTGTCGGTGCGATACAGCATTATTGACGCCCTTTCGGCCAAAGCCTCCTACTCAATGATGAATCAGAACATTCATTTGCTTACCATGGGAATGCTGTCCTTTCCGACGGACTTGTGGCTTCCGGTAACCAAGGGCATAAAACCCAACACGGCACACCAATTCAATGCCGGCGTGTATTATACGCTAAAAAACATATGCAACATGTCCGTCGAGGGATACTACAAGAAAATGTACAACATAATAGATTACAAGGATGGAGCCAAAAGCCTGCTGTCCTACGGTTGGCAAGACAGGGTCGCTCAGGGAGAAGGGGAAAGCTACGGCGTGGAATTCATGATTCAAAGGGAACGAAAGAAAATCAATGCATGGATAAGCTATACCCTAAGCTGGTCCTTCAGGGAATATCCAAACGGAGAGATAAATGCCGGCAAAAGATTCTACGACCAATACGATTATCGGCATGTCGTAAACATCTCCGTAGCATATAAAATAAACGAAAAAATAGACTGTTCCGCAACATGGGTTTACAACAGCGGCTCAAGATTTACGCTGAATGCCTATGAACTGGAATATCCTTCCGTATTGCCATCGGCAAATGACAATTCATTTTCAAACTCATTGAACATATATGACGAAAAGAATGCCTGCAAACTGCCAGCCTATCACAGACTGGATTTAAATATAAACTTCAAAAAACAGAAAAAACACGGAACAAGGATATGGACCGTCAGCATATACAATGCCTACAACAGAAAAAATCCGTCCTTTGTATTTCCTTCGTCAAATACGGACAAACTGACCGCTATCTGCATAATGCCGATAATACCGACGGTTTCATACTGCTATAAATTCAAATAAACCATGAAAAAAGTTTACTTGCTGATTTTAATGTCTCTTATTATGACTGCCTGTGAAAAAGAGATTGACTTTACAGGAGGGTATCCCGAAGACAAACTGTACATATACGGTTTTCTTGAGGCGGACAGTTGCATATCCGTACAATACGGAAAAACCAACAAACCGAACAGTTGGAACGACAAGAAGCTCGACAATGCCTCGATAAGCATAATGGTGAACGGAAAAGAAGTATTGTCCAAAGAGGTCGTGAATTCGGACATATTAAAAACCGACATAAAGGTTCAAGGCAACGACATTGTGGAAGTCAAACTTAAGGTTTCGGGATTTGAAACGGCAAGCGGCTCGGTGAAAATAAACGACAAAGCCTACAAGCCATATTCCTACAAGCTCGAATACAAGGCGGACACGACGGATGCAAATAATATTACGGAAAGACTTTATCTGAGCATGTCTTTAAAGGGACTTCCGACGGAAGAAACGTTTTTCAGGGTCATGCCATACATGGAAGGCAAATTCGGAAACGACAACCATTACAGCACATTGGAATGCAATTCTTTCAAACTGGTCAGTGAAAACATCACGGGAGTATTTTCGTCATCCCTAAACAACCCTTCAAATTCATCGAACAACAAATACATGTTTTTTTCAAACAAACTGTTCGGCAACAATGAGTACAGAATGAAAGCGATAATATACGAACATACCTTTTCCTTGGATTACGACGAACCCCAATTGAAAAAAGTAAATGCAAAAATAGTTTTCTCAAACATTGACAAGGACTATTATCTGTTCTTGCAGTCATTGCAAAGGTCCGATCAGATTTCATCATCCTTTTCACCGAACTACGTATATTCCAACATAGAAAACGGGTACGGTGTCGTTACAAGCGCAAAAAACACTTCAGAATATATTGTCTTGGATATTGAAAACAAATGACGGAAATGAAGGTAAAAACAGCAATGAGTTCAGTCCTTTTACTTTTCATGTCGTTCTGCGTCTGTGCACAAAGCAATCAAAAAATAGAATGGGTAAAAGTAGAAGGCGGAACTTTTGTAATGGGATGTCGGAATAATGGTGAGGACTGTTATCCCGACGAAGAGGAACATACGGTTT
>DXGG01000111.1 GCA_019114015.1 Candidatus Onthomorpha intestinigallinarum
TTTTCACACGTCATTTGACGCACATGACAGTCAAAAAGACACACGTTTCTTTCAGGCTCCGGTTCTCTCCGACACAAATCTTCTCAAAAGAAATGCAAGAAAATAGGGAAACGTATAGAACTTTCCGTTGAATCCTGTGTTTTTATAACACAGCTTTATCCCGTATTTCACATCAGGATACCTGTCCGGCTGCAACAGTTTGTTGAGCGATGAAGTTGCACCATCCGCCGCCTTGACCTCAACGGGAATGAGAGAATCCCTGTCCCTTATGAAAAAGTCCATCTCGAGGGACGGTTTGTCACTGCTGTAATAGAAAAGATCGTACCCCTGCTTTACAAGCATGTCGGCGACTATGTTTTCGTATATTGCGCCCTTGTACGTACCAAGGTTACGATTGGCTCTCAGATCTTCCTGCGCCTCGTCATCCAAAGAGGCGACAAGCAGTCCTGTATCCTTGAAATAAACCTTGTACAGCTTTGGATCGTAATTTCCCTTGAGAGGCAGTTCGGGATAATTCATGCAATGGCACAAGTTGACCACGCCTGCCTCGGCCAGCCATTCGACACAACCCATATAATCGCGGTTTCTGGCATTGCGTGCAAGCTTTGTGACCTGAAAACGTTTGTTGTCCCTGGCCAGAAACGTGGAGATACGATTATATACGGCCTTGACCTTGGCCTTGTCCAGACCTTCAACATATTTGGTTATGTCCTCCTCGTAATCCAACAGCAACTGACGCTGTATGGAAAGCGTTCCGCTGAAATTCTTTTTCCGTATGTATGTACTGACAACCTCCGGCATTCCTCCCAAAACAACATAATTGCGGAAGAGTTCAAAAAGCACATCCATCTCAAGCGGAGAAAACGGAGTCAGTTCCCTCATATGACAAAACAGTTCGTCGATCAAATCATCCGAATAACCCTCCGCCCACAGAAATTCCTCAAAGTCCATGGAGTGCATCTCATAATCTTCCTTGTATCCGACGCTGTTGGACTCTATCTCCTTGTAGTTTATTCCCATAAGGGAGCCTGAGCAAATCACATCGTAGCGGCCATCCAGTTTGAAAAACTTCAATGAAGTGGCACAATTGGGACATGCCTGCAATTCGTCAAAGAAAAAAAGCGTATCATGTGGGATAAATACAAAATCGGGATTGAGCAGAGACATGTTCTTCAATATCGCATCCACCTCGAAACCGTCATCAAAAATACTCTTGAACTTAGGCTGCTCCACAAAGTTTATCCTAACCACACTCGAATAGTTGTTTTCTGCAAAGCAATCTATCGAACATGTTTTCCCTATTTGTCTTGCGCCTTTTACCACAAGCGGCTTTCGGTCCGCACTTTTCTTCCATTCTGTCAGAAAGGAATCTATCTTTCTTTTCAACAACTTTCCCATATTGCTCTGTATATCACATGCAAATATAGACATTTTCACACAATCCCCGGTATTTTACCTCTTTTTTTTCACATAATCCCGAGTATTTCAGCATATGTTTTTCACACAATCCCCATCCGCTCATCCCGCATGTCTTTCCTTTTGGGGGCTACAGGAAGACAAGCTTCCATGTTGCGCTCTCTCCATCCGCCTCTGCCCTTACGAGGAAAACGCCCCGGCAAGGCAGCGTCACGCGTGGGCCGTCCGTAGAACAGGCCACACGTCTTGCCTGCATGTCATAGACCTCCACAAGCCTCACATCTGCCCTGCCCTGTATCTCTACGCGGTTTCCCTGCTGCACAAGACGCATGGAGGACACCTCCGCCACATCCGACAATGAGGAAAAACACTTGTACATCCTCAACTGCCAGGCCTTGTCCACCGCAGGCGACTGGAAGGAATACGTATCCTGACCCGCAAAGTCAAACAGCACCTGTCCGCTCTGCCTGTCGCACAAGAGTATGGCGAGACAGTTGTCCAAAGAGTCGCCCTCCACCTTCAGGTCATACACCGCCAGATGCGGCAAATGCACGTCCAAATCCAAAAATACGCTGTCCTCAAAACAAGGCAGCTGTTTCAATGCATAGCTCTTGTCGTCATGTCTCAAGGCCACCGAAGGCACCTCCTCCGAGAACACCATCTTGTGATGGTCGGCCTCCATGTCATAGGCCGCCGTGACATCCCGCTTGAACCTTATCGTCACGCGGTCCGACATGTCCGCCTCAAAAAGCGAAATGCGCACATCCTCCCCTGCCTGCTGCGGCAAAGGGCTCAATGGCTGTCTGTACAGAACGGCATACACCTGACTGTCAACGCATTCCACTATAAACCCTTCAAAGGCCTGCAGGCTGTCCTCCCTTGTCAGCGGGACGAAGCACTCGCCCCGTCCGTCCAGCCTTTGAGGCAGGCTTACGCCCTGAAGCAAAAGCTGGTTGACCTGAACGGTGAACGGATAAGGGTTAAAGGCATACATCACCTCCATGTTCCCGAGCTGCTCCCTCGCATTGTTCGACATGTCGTAAACGTCGTCATTGTTCAGAAGGCCTTTGAAGCAAAGCGTCTGTGCAAGAGTATAGTCCAGACGGTAGGCCTGTGTCTGCAAAGGGCTCTGCACCTGCATGTCTGCGTGCAGCACGTTGCCCTCGGTTTGTGTGACACATGCCGCAAGAGCCTCCATCGAGCTGTCAACTACACTTATCGGAAAGCCCAGAAGAACGCTTGAACCCTCCTGCCCCTCCGCCAAACCCAAGGCACGCTCCACATACACACCCTGCCTGCAAACCAACTGTCCGTCGTTTATCAGCTGCGCCCTTGCCTCCGAAAGGGTATCCCTCACCGTAAGCCTGCAGCACCTTGCCACGGTCCCTTCCTCTATCCTCAATGTCAGCGGATTATATAGTATGACCTCATCCTTTTCTTCAGGTATCCCGCGGCTCCAGTTCCCGTCGTGCCACACCCCGTCCTCGGTTCTCTGCGTCACCTTGCCCGTTCTAAAACGCACGGTGTTTGACCTGTATGTCTCTTCCCCGTTCTGCACCAGGACATACAGTTCATAGGTGGTGTATTGCTCCAACCCCTCAATTCCGATTCTCTCCTCCGTGGTCTCGAAGCCAACGACGACAGAGTCCATGCCCTCTCCGCTCAAGACATCCTCCATATGATGCGTGCCTATGTCTGCAAACACTTCGGCATCCGTATCGGATACGTTGCCGACCTGCTCCCACTCCATGGCAAGCGTAGGGAAGCCTTCACTGCCGCTGTTTATCACGCCCTTGGTCACGTTGCTCTTGCGCTTGATGCACACCTTTGCCGTACGCATGTCCCCGTCCTGCCAGCCGTAGTTGTTGCTCACTGCCGCCGAGAAGCTGCCGAATATATCCACCGTGTCGTTGCCCCTTATCAGTGCGAAGGGGTCGTTGCCGTCTATCGGCCTGGAGGCGTTCAGGTCGGGATTGATGTAATACACTCCTTCGCTCTGCCCGCTCATGTCGTTCATTGTCTGCATGACGACTATGCATTCGTTGTGTCTTATGGTGTCCCTGTCGGTGAAGGTTAGTGTCGACGAACTGGAATAGTTGCCTGTGCCGGCATATATGTCCACGGCCAGACGGTAATCCTCCAAAGAGACATCCTCACCTGTGCCGTTGTATATCTCTATTGCCCTGTGATATGTGTCGCTTGTGACAAACTGCGAGAAGAAAAGGTCGTTGGCGTAGGCTGTCGTCTGGTCCGACAGACGTTTCAGGACATAGCTGTGAGGACAATCCCTCATGTTAAGCGTAAGATGGACCGAAGCCCCGTAAGGCGACACATCGCAAACCGAATCCACCCGTATGACATCCCTGGTGACAAAGCTCAAGGTGTCCTCCTGTCCTTGGATGAAGCAATGATAGACCGTATTGGGAGTCAAGGACGAAAAGACGCAGCTATCTGCCGTAGTGGTCACAGTGCCCTGTTCTTGCTGCTCCCTCATCGAGTTTGAAAGCCTTATGTTGTCAACCTTCAGCATGGCATCGGCCACAAAGCTCAGGCGTACCGTACTGTCCGCAAGAGTGAAAACCGAATCGAATACAAGGCTGCTGCGGGTATTGTTCACGCCAAGGGTCTTCAAGTGTGTCATAACACCCTCCCCGTTCACCGCATATATGTCCATTTCGGCGGCATAGGCGGCATATTGCCACAGTTCCACATGCAGGCGGAATGTATTGTCATATCTTCCTATGTCGAGCAAAGGAGTAAGGAATTCACCCGAGGAGTTCATCATGCAGCTGTCGCCATGGTCGCTGAACAGTCTGCGTGCCTTGCAGCCCGGCAAAACGGTGTAGGAATAGGGTATGGTCAACGCCACATTGGAGTTGCACATCGGATTGGCCTGCGCAAGCACGGGGAAGCGGGAAAAGTCCTCAAGGAATATGAGCGTGTCCTGCCAGCTTCCCTTGACAAGGTGCAACGTCCTTTCTTCCTGCAGGGGATTGTCGAATGCTATCACGACGCTGTCGCAGCCGAGTGAGGCGACACTCATCTGTCCGAAAACAGAAACGCCTGCGAACATGGTAAGAAACACCACGCCACAGGCGCACAATATGTTCTTCATATCTTATATGATTTGTTTTGTTTATTGTCATCTTACAGCCTCACCACAGGCACCCTGTCCCAGTCTATCATGCCTTCGGCCGTCGCCACATCCACAAAGTCGAAATCGCCCGCATATCGTCGCAACTTTCGCTCCGCTCCCTTCAGTCCCACGTATGAGCGCAAACGGCGCAATGGCGGCAGACCCTTGATGCGCGGCTGTCCCGCGTCCACATCGCGCGGATGTATGTATGTCATGGAATAATCCCTGTTTTGCTCTGTCCACCGTCTTGTGAGCATATATGGGAAGAGGCGGAAATACCCTCCGCCGAGAAAACCGGCACGGCGTCCCAAAAGGCTTATGGTTGTAGGAGGCATCTCCCTTATGTATCTTCCGCCGTATTCTATCAGACAAGGCCCGTCACCCTTCAACATCTTCTTCCCGTAAGGATGATTTATCGCGGCAAGTGAACAGTCTGTCTCCACACCGCAGTCAAACAGCACCCTCAGATAATCCTCATCCGGAAAGGAAAAGCCCGGCGCCCTGTACCTTATCGGTCTTTTGCCGCATATCCTTTCCAATACCTCCATAGAGTGCATGACATCTTTTTCAAACTCCTTGAGTCCCATATCACCCAGGAGTCTGTGCCGGTAGCCGTGTGAACCCACCTCATAGTGTTCGGCCAGCTTGCGGACCATATCGGGATATTCCTCAGCAACGGACCCCAATACGAAGAACGTGGCTCTTGCCCCATGCTCTTCCAACACCTTGAGCAGGCGGTCGAGGTTAGACTCCATCCTTCTGTCCTGAATATCTTCATCGTTCAGGCATTCCACACCCAGAAGGTGATACCACTCCTCAACATCAACGGTAAGTATGTGCATAAACGGGCTTAGTGAGTGCGATAAACTGCAATCTACTCTGTTTTAAATGTAATATTATCTTTTCTTGGATGCAAAAATTCAAATTCCAACGTTCGGGCCAAACCTTCACCTAAAGTATAAGGCGGTTTAAAATCAGTTTGAAGTAACTTTGACGCATCAAATTCGGTAGTTTCACAAAACTTCTTTACTCTTACTGAACTTACAGATAACTTTTTCCTCGTAATAAAAGCCAAAATATCAAAACAATATTCTCCTAATCATTCCTATCCAATATAAAAAATGAGTGGGAGGAATCTTCTTATTCAAGACTTTTTCAATATGCAAAACAAGATCATTCATATTGAAATCAGGTTTATCTATGTAGTTGAACACATTATAACCTGTTGTCTTGTTATCTATCATATATTTGACAAAAGCTACAATATTTCCTACATAAGCCATGGACTTTTTATTCTTTCCATTACCCACCATCAAAAAACGTCCGCTTGATATCTGTTTCAACAAATTATAGACATTACCTCTGTTACGTTCACCAAATATCACAGTGGGCCTTATAATGTTTATATTCCAATCCGGATGATTTTTGTACCAATTCTGTAAAACCTGTTCTGCCTGCCATTTACTTTTACCATAGTGATTAAAAGGATCTTTCTCGTGTTCCTCATTTGGATTTTTCTTGTTTAATCCATATACGGCAACTGAAGAAAAGAATACAATCCTTTTTACACCGTTCTTTTCCATAGCGTTCAATGTAACCTCCATTCCTTTAACATTAGTATCATAATACAAAGAAACAGGTGTGACATCATCCCTGTGTTGAGCCGCAAGCAAAACAACGACATCTGCTCCGACAAACATTCATCCATCTGTTGTTGTTCTATTACATCTCCAATAACCGTTATGTCATTAAAAAAAAATAACTTGGCTGCAAGTCAACATTTTTCAAATTATAATTCGAATCACCTTTAAGTAAATAAGCCTTGTTCCTACAAATCCACTAGCACTTATCAATATTACCAACAATATTAATTCTAATCTTTTCTACTATAAAAAAAGGCATAAAAACAAACAAAAAGAATAGAACACTATAAATTCTACTCCAACCAAATACATCTTGATAAAATAATACATTATATTTCACCAATCGAATCTTATTGCTTGATAGTGAATTTTTTCTAATTCTATATATTGCCAATGGTTCTTGTAATCCATAAGCAACTTTACATTTTTTTAGTATGGCTATTAAAAGCGACCAATCCTGTCTCTTTCTTATATCTGACATATACATTTTTCCAACACTCAAACTATCATAAACAATAGTCAAACACCCAATATAATCATTTCTTACAATATCTTTATAGGATACTTTTTTTCTACATTTAACAATACCAATACATTTCGATTCTTCATCACACTTAAAATAACTACTATATGAAAGTACTACTTCATGTTCTTTCATAAAAGATATTTGCTTCGATAATTTATTTGCTACCCATCGATCATCACTATCCAAAAATGCAATATACCTTCCTTTTGCCTTTTCTATAGAATTATTACGCGCCAAACCTGCTCCACCATTCCGTTCCTGAATAAATAATTTTATTCTTTTGTCTTGTTCAGCATAACGTTTTATTATTTCAACTGTATCATCCGTTGAACAATCATCCGTAATAAGTAATTCCCAGTTGATATATGTCTGTGCAATCACGCTTTCAATTGATGCTCCTATATATTTTGCACAATTATAGGCCGGCATGATGACAGATACCAAATCATTATAACCATCTTTATTCACAATCACAACAAGTAAAAGTATAAATTAGACTCAATATTCATTTCGTTTTCAAACTATCTTTTTTTTCTTCAACTCTATATCTTCAGCTAACAATCTGTAATATTCTTCAGTAAAATATCCATAGCCTGTAAAAAAAGTCATTTCACCAACAATTGGTTTCGAATCAACTATATAAAAATCAACTCTCACTTGAGGGAATCCTTTCGCCAAATCTTCTGCTATTTTCAACATCTGTTGCAAACATGCAGGAGGTAATTGAAATTTACTATCTTTATCAAATCCAAAGTTATAAGCAGTATTAAAATATTTATCCAATCGTTCCCAATTCACATCATACAAATCTTGTCCTTGTTTCATTATATTCAAATCATAATCAGGAAAGACATCGAATATCTGCGAGACCTGATCAAGCATCTCCCTATGTTGTTCTGTAACACATACCAATATCTTAAAGATATCAGCATGTTTTTGAAACTCCTTAACCAACGGACACATCTTTATCGCTTCCGGTCTTGTGCCGAACACTAATATTATGGTTTTCATAACAAAGCCGTATTTGTTTTTTACTGCTTGAATGTGCCACAAAAATCAAGCACTTGAACATCTGTTCTGTAATTCAACTGGGAGAACTCCTTATGATTCACCAAAAACACAACTATATCCGCTCTCTCGTATGCCTGTCTGTAATCGGTCAGTTTAAACAACTTATCCTCCAAAACATTTGGTTCTACAACCATAATATCCGCATTGTTGCAACTCTGCAAAACCTTGGTCGTTATGCTTTTCGCCGGACTTTCCCGCAAATCATCTATATTAGGCTTAAAAGCCAAACCCATCATCGCAACAATAGGCTTTCTATGATTTTTCAATTCAAATTCCAACATCGCATTCTTAACCTTCTCCGCACACCAAAAAGCCTTGTAGTTATTGGTCTCTCTTGCTGTTGATATCAACCGGCTCTCCATAGGAAATGCCGCCGTAATAAAATAAGGATCAACGGCTATACAATGTCCTCCTACACCACAACCAGGTTGCAAAATATTAACGCGCGGATGCTTATTGGCCAATTCTATCAACTCCCAAACATTTATCCCCGCCTTGTCACATATCAGCGATAATTCATTTGCAAATGCTATCTGAACATCCCTACTGCTGTTTTCGGTCAACTTACACATCTCCGCTGTCCTACAATTAGTTCTATGCAATTTACCCTTAACAAACTGACCATAAAACTCAATAGCCTTGGAAGTCGATGCCTCATTAACACCTCCTATCACACGATCATTGTGCACCAGTTCATATATCACATTACCTGGCAATACACGCTCAGGACAATAGGCAATATAAATCTTGTCTTGCAACTCTGGACGTTCCGAAAATATCAGCTCCTGCATCTTCTCCGTAGTTCCCACCGGAGATGTTGATTCTATGACATACAAATCGCCTTCTTTCAACAATGGCAAAACCATACGTGTCGCCGATTCCACATAGCTGATATCCGGCTCATGATTCCCCTTAAAAGGCGTAGGTACAACCATAAAGTAAGCATCCGACAATTGTGGTTGCGTATATGCCTTGAAATTACCGGAAGCCATCACATCTTGCAACATAACTTCCAGTCCAGGCTCCACGATGTGTAATTTACCATTATTCGTAGTGGCAACAACATTCTCATTTATATCAACTCCTGAAACTGCAATCCCATGCTTTGCAGCAATAATGGCCGTAGGTAACCCTATGTACCCCAAACCCATAAAACATGCTTTCATATTATTACAAAATCACTATAATTTATTTCAATATTAACTTACAAATACTTTCTCAACACTCCCCATGCTACTTGAGCAGAATATTTTTCTCTTGTTTGATAAGCATTCATTTTTCATTCGCTCAAGCAAATCTCTATCATTATACAATCTAATCAACCTCTCATTAAATACCTTTTGCTTTTCAGGATTGTCATACGAAACAATAAACCCATTAATATTATCATCTATTATCTCATGAGCATATTCCCAGTTCGTATACGTCTGAATGAGTACACATTCTATCGATTCACCTATATATTTTGCACAATTATAAGCCGGCATAATAATGGAAACCAAATAATTATTTTCTTTCAACACAACTCAAATAAATTTCAATTAAAATATTTGGAAAGAATATTCCAAGCGGCCCTTGGTGTATAGTTCAGGCTTTCTTCATATGCTGCTTTTTTCATCCTAAGTAAGTTATCAGGTGCATTATATAGTTCGATTATACGTTCATAAAGAGCAGGCATCGGTTTTTCAAAATCAACAAGATACCCATCCACCCCATCTTTAATGAACTGTTTTGAATGTTGCCAGGCTGTTGCAATTACCGGCAAACCGGCCTGAAAAGCATCTAATACAGTACCGGGAAAGCCCTCTGTAAAATAGTGTGTTGGAAAAATCATTACATCATAATTACGCAACGTAAAATGTATATCTTTCGGAGATAAAGACCCCTTATAGTTGACGTTTGGGAAAGGCTGTACTAAATGTTCTTCCATAAAGAATTTATCTGTCTCACTGCCAAAAGGGCCATAAAATGTTATGTTTATTTTTTTATCGAAACCGGTTTCACGGAGTTTGAACGCCAACTGTTCCATCGTATCAAGTCCTTTCTTTATATTAACACGGGCCATAAAAACAAGCTCAAGACAATTACCCATAGACCGGATGTCAAATGAATTGATAACGGTATTTCTGAAATTGGGAATAACCCCAACATTGTCAAATCCAAGATTATCAATTAAATTATCTACGGTAATTTGAGTCTGGAGCAAATTGACTGATATATTTTTCAGCATTTTCGTATAAGCAGAAGGCAATTTCTCCAAATACTTGTCAAGCCATCCTCCAACACCTATGTGTATTATTTTAAAACCAAATATCTTTGAAAGACAATAGCAAACAGGAAAAACTTTTTTTAGATTGTTATAAGCTGGGATAATAACCAGAAAATCACATTCAATGAGCTTCCTTAGCAAGGAAAATACCAGATATTTTTTATATCGTATTTCCTGTGAGTCAACATATTCTACCTTCAATTTTTTTTTTGTCTTCAATAACTCATATATGGAGCGGGTTTTGATTGTTTGACCGTCTCTTTGATCTGTAACAAATCCAAAATAACCAAACACAACTACCTTTTTGGTATGACCTTTCATATTTTTCATTCACATTTCTTTTTACAATCTACTCTTAATTATCTTCGCAGGATTTCCTGCTACAACAGAATATTGAGGAACATCTTTCGTTACAACTGCACCAGCACCGATTATAGAGCCTTTCCCGATTTTAACGCCCGGCAATATTATAACCCTGGCGCCAATCCAAACATCATCTTCTATAATTACTCTTTTTCTGCTTGTACTACCTTGTCCTCGCATTGGGATATCCGTACGGGAAGTCTGATGATTGCTCAGAAATATCATGACATCAGGTCCCATCATCACATCATCCCCAATAGTCAAAGGACCTCTCACTTTACAATTTATGCCCAATCCTGAATTGTTCCCTATAACAATCCCCATGCCATTACCGAAGTTTGCGTTCTTTTCTATATTTATATTATCACCGCAACTGTCAAACAAATGTTTCCCCACAGAAGAACGTATTTTCCTCATCAGTCTCGAACACGGAAAACTGCCGTCCGTAGCAGGCAAATGCTTGTAAATAAATAAAGCGTTTCATCACCCGAATATACTAATCAGAATTTACAACATCAATCCACTTATCAATCACACTTGCATTTTCAAACAACCTCTCCGCCTTGTGCCTGGAGCATTCACCCATCTGTACCAACTTGTCAATCGTCAAACTACTTGCCTTTATAAACACATCCCTAATTGACTCCGCACTGTCCCAATCGCACAAGAATCCGTTGGACTCATCTATCAGAACATCATAGTCCGACACCTTGGACATTATTACCGGCTTACCCAGACTCATACCCTCGCATATCGCATTGGGTAATCCTTCATTACTACTAAATAAGCCAATCATATCGGCCTCATGCATTCTGCTATGTATGTCCTTTGTATCTTCATGCAATTCAATAACATCACCCAATCCATGCTGCTTTATTAGCTCAATTGCCTCATCATAAGCCCTCGTATCCCCTCTAACAACCTCTTTTCTTCCGTACCAATCTATCCTTATCTTTTCCCTCTCTTCATTATTCATCAAAGCCAAAGCATTGACAACACCTATCGGATTCTTCAAATATTGATACGAAGCCGCAACGACTATGTACAACCTGCCATCACGCTTAGGAATATATTCCGTACTCACAGAATGAAGTACTACCGTATTATATATTACTCTTAGTTTATTTTTATACCGAGGATAATATCTTAACCACATTCCTTTAACATTTTCAGAATTACACACAATAGCATCAGAATAGCGTTGAAACCAAATAAAAAACTTACCTCTTTTTGAAAAAGTATTTTTGTCCATTATAGACCTTTTTCCAATTATCACCTTCCATTTCTTACCGCCGACAGCAGCAAAATTATTCAGGAAGTTAGGTGTTTGCAAAAATGATACAATGGCATTATATCCTCCCTTGCGTATGAAACGACGTACCGTAAACATTCTCTTCAAATAATTGGATTGAATAATCCAATGCACTGTTATTCCCTTATCTTTCAGGATATGCTCATAGAAATTTCCCTCACTATAACAAAGAAATTCAACATCATAACCTTTATCTTTAAATAGAGATGCAATAGTAACCATTTGTCTTTCTGCTCCTCCTGAACCAAGGTTAGGCGACAGAAATAAAATTCGTTTACAATTCATACCATGTTCTTATTTTCATAAACCAACTAAAGAATAAAGCAAACACTTGCAAAAGTATTATCCACTTGACCCAAGAATTGGATTTAGGTTCCAAGCTCCACACTTTAGCCAAAACAAATGGCAGTGGGAAGAAAGCCATATATTTGAATCGTCTATAAATCCAATCTGATGTTTCTACAAAAGCAAACAATGAAGCTATGTATATTGCAACATAAGTCAGACGGAAAAGATACGTAAAGGCTCTCTCTCTCTTTATTCCCTTGAAATATCCTTTATACAACACTCTGTTAGCCAAATAAAACAATGTCAGGTATTGAGGTATATAAGAAATAACACGTCCTATATAACCGAATATATTAACCTCCATTTTTTCACCACTTGCATATGCCGCTGTTTGATCTCCCACTCCTCCAACACCTTCTCCAAATGACATATCCAAAGCACCTGAAACTATACCATCAATAAGCATGGTTGCAACAGTCGTAAGAAAAGGAAACGCAATAAGCGACACCACAAAACTTTTCTTTCCAAGAGGATAAAACGCCAATAAGGCAAAGGCTATGTTCACGTACATGCTCTTGTGGAAGAAGTATGACACACAGAAAAGAGCTAAACCTATCACCTTTGTCGCAACATTGCTCTTTTTATCCACCAAAAGAACCGCACCGAACAGTAGCATGCTATGGCCGAGCATTCCGCGGGTGTATGAAAGCATTGCTCCGAACAATATCATGGAAAGAAGCATATTCCTATGCAAGAGCTCCAGACGCGCAGCCGTCAGGAAAAGAAACAGACAAGCCGGCAACCATATATACGTCCTCCAAAGAAAATAATCATTCCCGCTTACGTCAGCCAACCAGTTATATACCTCCTCATACCCCCATATCTTATAGTTCTTATACGTTCCCGCCTCCAAAAATCCATTCCAACTGTGGTAAGTATCACCAGCCCAGAAAGA
>DXGG01000112.1 GCA_019114015.1 Candidatus Onthomorpha intestinigallinarum
GTAGGTCCTCCGGGTACGGGAAAGACCCTTTTGGCCAAGGCTGTTGCGGGAGAAGCCAAGGTTCCTTTCTTTTCGCTTTCCGGGTCGGACTTTGTTGAGATGTTTGTCGGCGTGGGAGCTTCGAGGGTTAGGGATTTGTTCAAGACGGCAAAGGAAAAGGCTCCGTGCATAGTGTTCATAGACGAGATAGATGCGATAGGAAGGGCCAGAGGCAAGAATCTGGCATCCGGTTCCAATGACGAGAGGGAGAATACCTTGAATCAGTTGCTGACGGAGATGGACGGATTCGGTACGAATGCCGGAGTGATAATATTGGCTGCGACAAACCGTGCGGACATTTTGGACAAGGCTTTGCTGAGGGCGGGACGGTTCGACCGGCAGATACATGTTGAGTTGCCCGATGTGAAAGAGAGGAAGGAGATATTTGATGTCCACATGCGCAACCTTAAATACGACAAGCAGGAGGTCGACGTCGATTTTCTTTCCAAGCAGACGCCCGGTTTTTCGGGGGCGGACATTGCCAACATCTGCAATGAGGCTGCGTTGATTGCTGCACGTCACGACAAGAAGTCAATAGGCAAGCAGGACTTTTTGGATGCCGTTGACAGAATAATAGGAGGTTTGGAGAAGAAAAACAAGATTATTTCGCCAAAGGAGAAGAAAACCATTGCATATCATGAAGCCGGTCATGCCTCTGTAAGTTGGCTTTTGGAGCATGCTAATCCTCTTGTTAAGGTTACAATAGTTCCGAGAGGTTCTGCCCTTGGTGCGGCGTGGTATCTTCCGGAGGAAAGACAGATAACCACAAAGGCTCAACTGTTGGACCAGATGGTTTCGTTGTTGGGAGGAAGGGCCGCCGAGGAACTGGTCTTCGGAGAGGTCTCAACGGGCGCATTGAACGATTTGGAAAGGGTAAGCAAACAGGCTTACGCCATGGTGGTGTACTACGGTTTGGATTCGGAGATAGGAAACGTAAGTTTCTACGATTCGACAGGCCAAAGCGAATACAGCCTTCAGAAACCTTTCAGCGAAAAAACGGCCGAAAAGATAGACGAACAGGTGAGGAAACTGGTCGAAGAGGCTTATGCACAGGCCAAAGGAATACTGAAGGACAACAGAGACAAACTGGATGCTCTTGCTGCAATATTGATAGAAAGGGAAGTGATATTCAGGGAGGACGTGGAAAAGATATACGGCAAGAGACCTTGGGACAAGGACGAGGAAGAACAGCATAAGGATTCCGAGCTTCAGGACAAAGACAATGAATCGGAAGATAAAAAAGATGAGGAGTAGTTCCGAAAAGGAAAAAGTACTGAAACTGCTGAGGGATGCCCAATTGGAAAGGGACAACAGTGCGGAACAGTCGGGTGAGGCGGCGCAACCTCTTTACAAGATTTCGAAGCAGGACATGATAACCGTGTTTGCCGAGAAGTTTTCGGAGGGAAACGGCAAATTTTTCTACTGTCGGACGGGACAGGAGCTTGTTGCAAGTCTCAAGAACCTCATAGAATACAGACAGTGGAAGAATGTGGTGTCCTTCAGCGAAAATCTGCAGTCGTATCTTGCCGGAATAGGTTTGCAGACCAACATAGACGATGAGCATACGACCGTGGGAATAACCCTTTGTCACGCTCTGATGGCACGGACAGGCAGCATAATCATCACTTCCGAACAGGGAGTGGGAACACACTTGAAACGCTTCACCCCCATACTCATAATGATAGCTTTCGCCTCGCAACTGTGTGACGATTACGGCATAATACTTGACACTTTGCACCAGAAAAGGCCGCAATGGGTGCTTAACATAAAATCTGGCGACCTTGTGCAGGAGGAAATAAGGGAGATGTACATGTTTTTAATGGATGCGTAGAAATGAAAGACCTGCTTAAGAGAACCGTGACGGGAGCGGTATATGTATTGAGCGTAATACTTGCGATATGTATTGATGCGAGGATTTCTTCCGTTTATTTCGGCATAGTGGCTCTGCTGGCAGTGCACGAGTTCGTTTCAATCACGACGAATAACCTGCAAAAACTCAACGCGGTTCTTACATACCTTACGGCCGCATCGGTTTATGCCACGGTGGCTCTTTACAGCTTCGGGGTGAATCACCTAATTACACTTGCATTGGCAGTGTTGGGCATTCTTGCCCTTTTCATAACGGAGCTTTACGGCAAAGACAAGAATCCTTTTACGTCAATATCCTACAGCCTTTGCGGATTGGTTTACATCGTTTTTCCGCTTTCGCTCACCAATTTCATCATACAGACCGGAGGAGGCTTTGAACCCTATCTGTTGCTTGCCGTTTTCATTTTCGCATGGTGCAATGACACATTCGCATACCTTGTTGGCAGCAAGTTCGGCAGGCACAAATTGTTTGAAAGGCATTCTCCAAAAAAAAGCTGGGAGGGTTTCTTCGGCGGCTTTGTCGCAACGCTTGTCGCGGCTCTGATAATGAACCGCTGCGTGGACGGCTTCGTATGGTGGGACTGGATGGCATTGGCGGTGATAACCACAGTGGTGGGTACGTTCGGTGATTTGACCGAATCCATGTTCAAAAGACAGATGGGAGTCAAGGACAGTGGCAGGATATTGCCCGGTCACGGCGGCATACTGGACAGGTTCGACATATTGCTTGCCGTTTTGCCCGTGGCGTGGGTTTACTTGATTCTGGCGGTTAATTGAAAAAACGATAGGATATGTATATACACAGAGAAGGATACAAGATAAGTGCGGTTGCAATAGCGGTTGCGATAGCCGTCATAGCCGTTCTGGTTTATTTTGTCAGGGAATGGAACTGGTTTTGGACTGCCTTGGTTGCGGTCATAGTCCTTTTGGCGGGAACGGTCGTGAGGTTTTTCAGGATACCTTCGAGAGACCTGGTGCGCAACCCCAACCAGATAATAAGCTCTGCGGACGGTACCGTGGTGGTTGTTGAACAGGTCTATGAGCCTGAGGTGCTCAAGTCGCTCTGTATTCAGATTTCCACCTTCATGTCACCGAACAATGTCCACGTAAACCGTTATCCGATATCGGGCAAGGTGACATATACCAATTATCACACGGGTAAATATCTTATAGCCAAGCATCCCAAGAGTTCGTCCTTGAACGAGCGTACCACCATCTGCATAGAGACCGACAACGGGCAGAAAGTGGTCGTCAGACAGATAGCGGGAGCGTTGGCAAGAAGGATAGTGTGCTATGCAAAGCAGGGCGAGCAGGTTCAGCAGGGAGCGGAACTGGGCTTTATCAAGTTCGGCTCGCGTGTTGACTTGTTCATACCGCTTGAATCGCAGGTTCACGTAGAGATAGAGGACAAGGTGAAAGGCGGATTGTCCGTTTTGGCTACGTTATAGACCATGAGCAGTTTTGAAAGTCAGATACTGTACGAGGATAACCACATAATAGCGGTCAACAAGCTTAATTCCCAGATAGTGCATTCGGACAAGACGGGGGATGAGTCCCTGGAGGATATGGTCAAGGCTTACCTCAAGCGTCGGTATGACAAACCGGGCAATGTGTATTGCGGGCTTGTCCATCGCCTTGACAGACCTGTGAGCGGCGTTGTCCTCTTTGCCAAGACGGAAAAGGCTTTGGTCAGGCTTAACAAGATGATAAAGGAACGTCAGATAAGCAAGACCTATTGGGCGATAGTGAAGGCGGAGCCGCCCGCGCCTTCTGGCACGCTCAGGGATTATCTTGTGAGGAATGAGAGACAGAACAAGTCCTATGTGACAAAGGATGTCAACCGCGGGGACTATGCCGAACTGGACTATGAGCTGATAGCCAAGAGCGATTATTACAATCTGTTGCAGATAGACCTCAAGACCGGAAGACATCATCAGATAAGGGTTCAGTTGGCTCACATGGGCTGTCCGATAAAGGGGGATTTGAAATACGGATTCGGCAGAAGCAACAAGGTGTCCTCCATTTCCCTGCATGCAAGACGCGTACGGTTTGTACATCCTGTCAGAAAGGAGATGCTCGAAATAGTTGCACCGGTACCTCGGGAGCCTTTGTGGCAATACTTCGAAGAGAAGGTGAAATGAATTCTGAGAAGAAAAAAATGAATTCTGAATCCGATTTTTTCTTTTCAGAAGAGAAAAAGACGGAATCAAATTCCGGCAAATGATGATTTGATTTCATTTTGCCGGAATGTTGTTTTTTATGGTTTTCATTCGTTTGACATGTCGTATTGTTTGGATTGGAGCATTGCAGTAATGTGTCATTATCGGTTTTTTGATGAGATGAAAATTTTGTTGATATTGTAAAAATGTATATTTTTGCCTTCAATATAAACCCAAAAGAAAGGAGTAAGATATAAGAAACACACGTATGAATTAATCGCACAAAGGTGCATCTGACATATTAAAAGCGTTTTTGCTTATCTTTAGTATTGTGGAACTTCGACACTTTCGCATTAAATAACCAAAGAGTTAAGCAGTAGACGCTCACGATCAAAAAATCGTGGGCTTTACTTATTTGGTTATTTAGGTAGTCGAAGACCTCACAATACGATAAGGAAAAGTCCCACGTTTTTTTATGTCCGCAAGTCATTGAAATAATTGTAGTTTTAAAGCCTTTGGGACGGGGCGGATGTAAAGAATGAAAAGAATGAAAATCGGAAAGAAGATTTGGTTGTTCGCTTTATCATTTGGAATGATATTTTATTTCATCTATTTTCTTAGAAATAGATTTCTCAAATTTTCCAAATAAGTTATCAGAAGTTGTCATTCAATTTTTGAATGAAGGTTAAGTATATGATTTGTTTATAGTGGATAAATTATATACTGTTACTGTATAAATCTTTAAAACAGAATGTATTAAAGACCGGTATTGCAATATTGGTTTTCATTACATAAACACATTGAGTTTTAAAGAACGATTGCTTTCTTATATAAACATATTGTTGATTCAAATGTAAAAACCGATGGGTCGATGAGATAACAGACACATAAAAAAGATGAATAAAAAAGAATTTGTATTGCGTAGAATATTTGCGTTTATGATGGGAATTGTTGTAATAAGTATGATAAGTTCTTGTGCAACAATAATAAGTGGTACAAAAGCATCCGTAACCGTCCGTAATGATAATGTCAAGGAACCTGTTACACTGACGGTAGACAAAAAAGTTTATCCGAATGTTATGCTGCCTGCGAAGATAGAGGTTAAAAGAGGCTATAAACCAACAACAATCGTTGGTATTTCTCAGAACTACGAAACAACAACACCTGTAACTGTAAGTAAAGAATTTAATTTTACGTTTTTATGGAATTTTCTTTTAGGTGGTATTCCTGGAATGGCTATTGACGCGGCAACAGGTGCATATACTAAACCTTCTGATAAAGAGTATTTCATTCCTATGCAATTGAAGCAACAGCCGGTTGTGGACAATAGGGAAGTTGAAGAAGTGGATAGAAGAAATCCGGTAAAAACAGAATTGGAGAGAACGGTTGTTAGATGGTATTTCGAATCTCAACCACAAGGGGCTCGTATATTCTGGAGGGTTATTTCAAGTATTCCGGATCAAGTCAGAAACACTAATGAGTTATGGTTGGGCAATACTCCTTTTGAAGAGACAAGATCTTTTAATATCCAAGGGTTGACATATGAAAATTCCAATGATGTTCAGATAGAGATAAAGGTTAGAATGAATGGATACAGGGATCAAACGCGAAGATTCAATGTAAGACAAGCTATTGACCAACAGGAAATAAGCAGTTTCTTTGATATGATAAAAATAGAGGAATAGTAAGTTTTTAAGGATGTTATAATAATTCTATAACACAGAGGTCTGAATCAAGAGAATTCAGACCTCTGTGTTGTTTTGAGTATATTATTCTGATTTACAGAATATTTCGACAGCGTTTTCTTTGTTTCTTTTTAATGAGCACAGTCGTGATGACTTGAACAGGATTCTCCGGAGTCGGATACCATGCCTTCCAAAAACATTTCCACCAGCTTGTCCGTGTCTCCGCTGCAACCTCTGTACACTTCTATCATATTGCTTTCCAATACGTTTTTTGCGCCTTCGCCCATGTTGCCCGCAAGCATCACGTTTACTCCAATGTCCCTTAGTATGGTTGCAACGCCTGACTTGCAGCCGCAACCCTGAGGGGAGGGCATTGTCTGTTTGGCTGTAATCTGTTTGTTCTCTATCGTATAGATAGTGTAATGTTCGCAATGACCGAAATGGTCATCAACCTTGTTGTCTCTCGTTGGAACTGCTATTTTCATCGTTTGAATATTTTTGTTTTTTGTTTGACTTTCCGTTTGATTCCTTTTCCATGCCTCCTACAACGATTACAATCTCGCCTTTAGTTTCCCCTCCCTTGAATTTTTCGTACAGTTCCTGCAGGGTGCCTCTTGCCGTTTCTTCGAATTTCTTGCTGATTTCCCGTGAAAGACTTGCTGGTCTGTCCGTTCCGAATGTGGAGCAGAACTGCTCCAGAGTCTTGTTGATTCTGTGAGGTGACTCATAGAAAATCATTGTCCTCGTTTCGTTTTTCAGAGCTTCAAGTTTGGATTGTCTGCCTTTTTTGTGAGGCAGGAAGCCTTCAAAACAAAACCGCTCGCAGGCAAGAGCCGAACATACGAGAGCAGGTACGAATGCGGTGGCACCGGGAAGGCATCTGACCTCTATGCCGTTTTTCACGCACTCCCTTACCAACAGGAATCCCGGGTCTGAAATGGCGGGAGTCCCTGCGTCGGTTATCAGTGCGAGGTCCTCTCCGCATTTGAGACGTTCTACAATCGGCATTACAGTCTGGTGTTCGTTGAACAGATGATGAGCTTGCAGGGGGGTGTGTATGTCGTAGTGATTGAGCAGAGTGCGAGATGTTCTGGTGTCTTCCGCCAGTATCAGGCTTACTTCCTTCAACACTTTCACCGCCCTGAAAGTCATGTCTTCCAGGTTGCCTATCGGAGTGGGGACAAGGTAAAGCATGTGTCTATTCCGCGTTTTCCAGTTCTTCCGTCATTTCGAGGGTGTGATATACGGCCTGAACGTCATCGTCGTCTTCGAGCATGTTTATCAGTTTCATTACCTTCAATCCTTCTTCCAAAGGCAGCTCGGTCGTGGTATTAGGAATGCGTTGCAGTTCCGCGTTTTCGCATTCTATGTTCATTTCTTCAAGACTTTTCTGCATCGCAGCGAAGTCTTCCATTTTTGTGTACACCGTGAAGTAATCCTCATCGCGTTCTATTTCGTCTGCTCCTGCCTCAATCAAACTCATCTCCAGTTCGTCCGCATCCCTGTCTTTGATTGGTATCTGGAAGACTCCTTTTCTTTGGAATATGAAACCCAAAGAGCCGTTTGTACCCATCGTTCCACCGAATTTGTTGAAGATGGAGCGTACTGAAGCGACGGTACGGTTGTTGTTGTCCGTAAGGCATTCCACAAATACTGCAATGCCATGCGGCGCATAACATTCGAAGGTCAGTTCCTGAAGTGCGGCAGTGTTTTTGTCACTTGCCTTGTTTATTGCCCTCTGCAATGTATCTTTCGGCATATTCGCACCTTTGGCGTTTGATACCGCAAGACGCAGTCTTGCATTTGCGTCCGGATCCGGACCTCCCTCCTTAACCGCTACGGTTATGTCTTTTATGATTTTTGAAAAAATCTTGGAACGTTTGCTGTCCAAGGCACCTTTCTTTCTTTTAATGGTTGACCATTTATTATGTCCTGACATATTGTTATTGATTTGATTTATTATTGTCTGTCTTTACTCAGAAAGTTTTGAATCCTATTATTTCTCTTACTTCCTTTATTGTTTTTTTTGCGGATTCCCTTGCCTTCTCGCAACCTGTCTTTGCTACCTTTGAAAGGTATGCCGCATCGGATTCTACGGATTTTATTCTTTCTCTAAGCGGTGCGACGAATGTTTCCATGTCTTCTGCAAGCTGTTTTTTGAGGTCTCCGTATCTTATGGTGCAATCGGCGTATTGTCTGTCGAATTCCTCTATGGCTTCAGGTCTGGATACGAGTTTCATTAGAGAAAACAGGTTCTCTATTTCGGGTGATTTTGCCGAGTTCTTTGTCTGTGGACCCATGTCTGTTTTTGCACGCATTATTTTTTTCTTCAGAACATTCGGTTCATCCACAAGGAATATTGCATTGTTTTCCCCTTCGCTTTTTCCCATTTTTCCGTTGCCGTCCAGCCCCGGTACTTTGAGCAGTTCTCCGGAAAAACTGTATGCGACAGGTTCCGGAAAATATGATGTGTCGTATATTCTGTTGAATCTGGCGGCGAATGTCCGTGTCATCTCAAGATGTTGTTCCTGATCTTTTCCGACGGGAACGTGTGTCGCTTTGTGTATAAGTATGTCGGCTGCCATAAGCGTCGGATAGGTAAGCAGTCCGGCATTTACGTTGTTTGGATTTTGTCTTACCTTGTCTTTGAATGATGTTACCCGTTCCAGTTCTCCCAAATAAGCGTTCATGTTCAGGAACATGTACAATTCGGCCGTTTCAGGCAACTGGCTTTGGATGTATATCGTCGCTTTGTCGGGATCCAATCCGCATGCAAGGTATTGAGACAATATTTTCTTTACGCTCGAATGCAAATCGCTCGGATTGGGGTGGGTGGTCAAAGAATGGTAATCTGCTATGAAAAAGAAGCAATTGTGATTGTTCTGCAATTCTATGAAATTTCTCAGCGCTCCGAAATAATTTCCCAAATGCAGGTTTCCTGTCGGGCGCATTCCGCTAACTATTATTTCCATGTTTGCAAAATTACTAAATCTTATTGGTTCTTTAAAGAGAATTTTGACGAAAAAAAGAGATTTGAGTTTGGCGGTGTTATTTTTTTACTATCTTTGCAAAACAAGATAGATTAATTTATTCATTATAAATATCAATAGGTAATGTGCGGAATAGTTGGTTACATAGGTGATAAGGAGGCTTTTCCCATTTTGATAAAGGGACTTCACAGACTTGAATACAGGGGTTATGACAGTGCGGGTGTCGCTCTTTTGAACAGCAATGGGGAATTGCATATATTCAAGACCAAGGGAAAGGTCAACAATCTGGAAAAATATTGCAGAGACAAGGATGTGAGCGGAAGCATAGGCATAGCACACACACGTTGGGCAACACACGGCGAACCGTCTGATGTAAATGCTCATCCGCATTACTCGCAGAGCAAGGACATTGCTTTGATTCATAACGGTATAATAGAGAACTATTTGTCTCTAAAGGAATTTCTTAAAGGTAAAGGTTACAGCTTTAAGAGCGAAACGGATACCGAGGTGTTGGTTCAATTGATAGAATATGTGAAAAAGGAGCATAGATTGTCTCTTTATGATGCTGTGCAGCGGGCATTGTCGCAGGTGGTGGGAGCTTATGCGATAGGAGTGATAGAAAGACAAAATCCCAATGTGTTGATAGCGGCAAGAAAGGGCAGCCCTCTCATAATAGGTATAGGCGAAGGGGAATATTTTCTCGGTTCGGATGCTTCTCCTATAATAGAATACACCAACAAGGTGGTTTATGTCGGAGATGAAGAGGTTGTAAGAATGGAAAAGGGCGGGGAAATGGAGATTAGGAATCTTGCAGACTCTGTCATAGTTCCGGAAATAACGGAATTACAGATGGATTTGAGCGAAATAGAAAAAGGAGGTTATCCTCATTTCATGCTCAAGGAAATATTCGAACAGCCGAGAGCTTTGTCGCTTTGCATGAACGGAAGAGTTCATGAAGAACTGAAGGAAATAAAGTTAAGCGGAATAATAGACCACATAGACCGTTTTCGCAACGCAAGACGTATTCTTATTTCCGCGTGCGGTACTTCGTGGCATGCAGGATTGATAGGAAAATACCTTTTTGAGCAATTTTGCAGGATTCCGGTAGAAGTTGAGGTGGCTTCGGAGTTCAGATACAGAAATCCGGTAATATTTCCGGATGATGTCATGATTGCTATTTCCCAGTCCGGAGAAACGGCGGATACCCTTGCGGCGATAGAACTTGCCAAGAGTAAAGGTGCGTTTATTTACGGTGTTTGCAATGTTGTGGGCAGCAGTATAGCAAGAGCTACCGATACAGGTACATATACCCATGCCGGTCCTGAAATAGGAGTGGCTTCAACCAAGGCTTTCACAACTCAGGTGGCGGTTCTGGCAATGATGGTCTTCGCAATAGGACGGGAACTTGGCACTGTAAAACAGGATGAATATGAAAAATTGGTGACGGAACTTGCCCTGATAAAGCGTAAGATAGAAGATATACTTGCCTTGAAGGATTCCATAGAAAGCATGTCCAAGGTCTTCACTTATGCCAAGAACTTCATTTATCTCGGACGCGGATTCAACTATCCTGTGGCAATGGAGGGAGCATTGAAACTAAAGGAAATATCATACATACATGCGGAAGGATATCCTGCAGCTGAAATGAAGCACGGCCCGATAGCATTGATCGACGAGGAAATGCCGATAGTCGTCATAGCTCCGAAGTTTGCCATGTACGACAAGATATTGAGCAATGTTCAGGAGGTAAAAGCAAGAAACGGAAGGATAATTTCCATAGTTACAAAGGGAGATACGCAGATAAAGGCTTTGTCCGATTTTGTCATAGAGATACCTGAAACGATTGAATGTCTGAGTCCTCTTCTTACAATAATACCTTTGCAGATGCTTTCTTACTATGTGGCCGTTGCAAAGGGAAGAAATGTGGATCAGCCGCGCAATCTGGCAAAGTCCGTGACGGTTGAATAATTGTTTTCTTTTCGTTTGATACAAGCATGAAGTTTTCGGAAAAGGATTTTAGTCGTATAAGAGAGCAGGGTTTGACCATGCAACAGGTGGAGGACCAGTTGCACAGGTTTTCCATTGGCTATCCTTTCGTGCATTTGGACAGGGCGGCCGTTGTTGGTGACGGCATAGAAAGGATTGATGAGAAAACGGCATCGAAGTATGCGGATGCTTATGATTCTTTCGCCAAGGATGCCAAGGTTGTTAAGTTCGTTCCGGCTTCGGGGGCGGCGAGCAGAATGTTCAAGGATTTGTATGATTTTCTGGGCAGTTGCGGTGAAACGGGCGGAGAAAATATTCTCTCTGCTTATGTACGCAGAACTATGGACAACATTGATAGTTTTGCGTTTTCCGAAAAGCTTGAGGAATCCTTGCGTAAGGACGGAAAGGGACTTCATGACTGTTTGAAGGCAAAGGATTACAGGGAAATAGTGCGTCATATACTTTTGCCGGAAGGTCTGAATTACGGCGTCTGTCCCAAGGGCGTTATACCTTTTCACAAATACGGGCATGATATAAGAACGGCTTTCGAGGAACATCTTGTTGAAGGTGCGAACTATTGCATTGGTAAGGACAGAACGGTCAGAATCCATTTCACGATATCGGAAAATCACAGGGATTTGTTTGAAACTCTTTGCGGCAGGGCGCAGTCTTGTTATGAACAAATGTACGATGTGAAATACATTGTCAGCTATTCCGTTCAGAAAAAATCAACCGATGCGGTTGCTGTAAACATGCGGAATGAAATAGTGAGAGATTCCGACGGTGAGATAGTTTTCCGTCCTTCCGGTCACGGTGCTTTGATAGAGAACCTCGGGGAATTGGATGCCGATATCGTATTCATAAAAAATATAGACAATGTGGCACACGACAGATATAAGGCGGTGACGTACCGTTACAAAAAGATATTGGGCGGTTTTCTCATTGTTTTGAAACGGGAGTTGGATGAGCTTTTACGAAACTTGATTCTAAAAAAATGTAATCAGGAAACAATTTTACGGATTCAGTATCTGTGCTCGTCAAAGCTTGGTTTGAATCTTAGACAATCAAATGATTTTTCTTCCGAAGATGATTATGCTGATTATCTGTTTGATATGCTCAACAGACCTCTTAGGGTTTGCGGTATGGTAAAAAATGAGAATCAGGCCGGAGGAGGTCCTTTTTGGGTGAAAGACGGTGAAGGCAATGTAAGAAGACAAATTATAGAAAGTTCTCAAGTCAACAAGGCGGACGAAAATCAGATGACCATATTGAACAATGCAACACATTTCAATCCCGTTGATTTGGTTTGTTCCATGAAGGATTACAAGGGAGACAGATTTTGTTTGAATGATTTTGTTGATGATACGGCAGGATTCATTACTGAAAAGACCCAGAGGTCCGAACGGATAAAAGTACAGGAAAGACCGGGATTGTGGAATGGAGCAATGGCGAAATGGAATACTGTTTTTGTTGAGGTTCCGTTGATTACGTTTACTCCGGTGAAGACGTTGAACGATCTTTTGGATGAGGTACATCAGTAGATTGTAATGTTAAAAATGTCTTATTGTATTAAAAAAAATACTCTCCTGAACAATTTAATACGTACCTTTGGCGTCTGAAAGTGGTGATCTTTCCGATTGTGGGGAGTTTTTTGAGGGAAAATTAGTTTTGAATATGTTTAAAAGTTTAGTTAGTATATCATCGGCAGTTCTTTTGTTTTTACCTTTCACGGGCTTTTCGCAGATACATGAAAGGGGAATGATGAGAAACAGGAACAATGTTGCCGTTGAGAGTTCCAATTACACTATAGGTATAATCAAGGATACGACAAAGTTTCAGGAATCATTCATACAGTTTTTGAATAATGGTATAGAGGATGAGATAGCGGCTGAAAGCGAAGAGGATATTTTATATGCTTCGTTTGATACGAGAAGCATACATTATGTAGGCCGGTTTGATTATTCCAATCTTACTGAAGCAATTCCGATAGAACTTGTAAACGAAGATGCGAAACAGTATTTCGCGTGCCCGGTCGAGGGCAAGATAACGTCGCATTTCGGACCTCGCAGAAGCCGTTGGCATTATGGAACGGACATAGGACTTAGAACGGGTACTCCTATAAAGTCCATGTTCGACGGAAAGGTAAGGATAGCCAAGAGAGCGGGAGCATACGGCAATCTGGTAGTGATACGTCACGACAACGGTTTGGAAACTTATTATGCTCATTTGTCCAAGATAAACGTAAAGCCGAATCAGGACATCAAGGCAGGAGAGATATTGGGTCTTGGAGGAAGTACGGGACGCTCCACCGGACCTCACTTGCATTTGGAGATAAGATATTTGGGTGCGGCGATAAATCCCGAAAAGGTAATAAACTTTGCTGATTTTTCCTTGAAGGATGAGACTCTAATGCTCACAAAGGATTATTTCAGGAAAATCAGTTCGCCTTCTTCTTCGAGGGTAAACTTGGCCAAGAACTCCACTTCAGCCAAGGCAAGCAAGGGCGGAACATATTACAAGGTGAAAAGAGGGGATACGTTGAGTACGATAGCAAGAAGAAACGGAACCACAGTAAAGAAACTTGCAAAACTCAACAATATCAAAGGCACAAAGATACGCGCAGGTCAGAGATTGAGGTTGAGATAAACCTGTCACATCGAGTCATTGTCTGACTCTGTTCGGATTTTGGCTTATGAATGATGACCACGATTTTGTTTTTCTTTGTTTTTTTGTTTCTTCTGTAGTTTTTGGACAAGGACTGCTTTGCTGATAGAAATGACAAACCGCGACGGCGAGCGAGTCCGTTGCGTCAAGGTATTGAGGTATCTCGTCGAAGTCCAATATCCGTTTAAGCATGTTTGCCACTTGTTCTTTGGAAGCGGCACCGTTGCCTGTGATGGATTGTTTTATCTTCCTTGGAGAGTATTCCACGAAAGGTACTGAACGTGAGAATGCTGCTGCAATACACAATCCCTGCGCCCGTCCGAGCTTAAGCATAGATTGTACGTTTTTCCCGAAGAAAGGAGCCTCTATGGCCAATATGTCCGGCTTGTATGTGTCTGTTATATCCACTATCTTGTCAAACAGTTTTTTCATTTTAGTGTTCATTTCCTCCTTCTGACCCAATACAAGCACATCCATCGTCAGTATGGATATGTTTTTCCCAGTACATTCTATTATACTGTATCCCAATATGTTTGTCCCAGGATCTATACCCAGTATTCTTATTTCCGATTCTTCCTGCATAGTTTGTTATTCGTCTTTTATATTGAAAGGAAATGCAAAGTTAATGATAAAAATGTAGTGTCGTCTGTTTTCTTGTGCTCATCCGTATTTTTGTTGGAAAAAATGTATTTGTGTTTTGGATAATTTGACAATAGATAGTAAATTTGCACCGCAAACAAAAAAGTGAAAATAATTAATAACTAAAACAAAAGAGAAAAATGTTTAAAGGACATCCTAAAGGGTTGATAGCGGCAGCCCTCAGTAATATGGGAGAGCGATTTGGCTACTATATTATGAATGCCGTACTGACGTTGTTTCTTTGCTCGAAGTTCGGCTTGAGTGA
Source organism: Candidatus Onthomorpha intestinigallinarum (assembly GCA_019114015.1). Classification (GTDB taxonomy): domain Bacteria; phylum Bacteroidota; class Bacteroidia; order Bacteroidales; family P3; genus Onthomorpha; species Onthomorpha intestinigallinarum. The sequence continues at coordinate 14,297 of DXGG01000112.1, forward strand.
CAATAGTGCAGCTATAATATATTCCTTTTTCTACTGTGGAATATATATATTGAGTTTGGTGGGAGGAGTCATCGCTGACAGAACTCAAAACTATAAGGGAACCATACAGAAAGGCTTGCTGACCATGGCATTGGGATATATACTTTTGGCCATCCCTATTACGGCTACGGATATGAATACTTCGTGGTTGTTACCTTTGACTTGTTTTGCATTGTTGTTGATAGCATTTGGAAACGGTTTGTTTAAGGGCAATCTTCAGGCAATCGTAGGGCAGATGTATGACAATTACGAAGCTGAAGAAGCAAAAAAAAGTGAAGAAGCTTTGAAAAAAGCCAAAGAGAAAAGGGATTCCGGTTTTCAGATTTTTTATGTGTTCATAAATGTGGGAGGTTTGATAGCTCCGTTTGTTGCACCACTTATAAGATCGTGGTGGCTTAAAGTGAATGGATTTATTTACAATGCAAAACTTCCAGCCCTTTGTCATGATCAGTTAAACGGTACATTGGAAGGAACCAAATTACAAAATTACAACGAATTGGCTGCACAGTCCGTAATTGATGCAGGAACTACTTTTGATGCCAGTGCATATCTTGAAGTCTTCAATCAGGGAGTTCATTTCTCGTTTATAGCTTCCGTTATAGCAATGTTGATTTCACTTACCATATTCCTTGCAACTAAAAAGGGACTGCCTTCTCCTGTAAAGAAAGTTACGAACGAAACAGTTACATATACACCGGAAGAAAAAGCCGCTATGGCAACGGAAATCAAACAGAGGATGTACGCTTTGTTTGCGGTTTTGGGAATAGTTATATTCTTCTGGTTCTCATTCCACCAAAACGGTGCCTCCTTCTCTTTGTTTGCAAGAGACTTTATGGATACATCTTCAGTTGCACCTGAATTCCTTCAGGCCATAAATCCATTCTTCGTGATTGTTCTTACTCCTGTAATCATGGCCTTTTTCTCCATATTGGCAAAGAGAGGAAAGGTTATATCCACTCCTAGGAAAATAGGTATAGGTATGGGTCTTGCTGCTTTGGCATATATATTCCTTTCGATATTTTCCTATGTAATGGGATATCCTTCGGCACATGAATTCCTTGCATGGCCGGAAGCGCAGCAGGAAGCTTCAAGAGCAGGCGTTTGGGTGTTCTTCGTAACTTATTTCTTCCTTACTGTTGCCGAACTGTTCATATCACCGCTCGGACTGTCATTTGTTTCCAAGGTTGCACCTAAGCACATGCTTGGTTTATGTCAGGGTTTGTGGCTCGGAGCTACGGCTGTGGGCAATGCATTCCTTTTCTTGGGTTCAATGATGTACAATACCATTCCTTTGTGGGTATGTTGGCTGGTGTTCGTTATAATATGTCTTGTTTCCATGGGCGTAATGCTCGGAATGGTCAAGTGGTTGGAAAGAGTTGCCAAATAAAAGTTAATACGAATATTGTCAAAAAGGTCTCCAAATGGTTTCGGAGACCTTTTTTTGTGGAACGTGTTGCAATTGTTTTCTGATAAATATAGTATATTTGCACCTTCAGATTTCAATCGTTAGAAATATGGAATTTCAAATAAGGGAAGGGGAGGATTACATTCAACTGATACAGTTGCTCAAAGTTGTCGGTATCGCCTGCAACGGTGCGCAGGCACAGCAGATGGTTGAAGACTCTATGGTGAAGGTGAACGGAAAGGTCGAGATGCGCAAAAGGGTCAAGCTGAAACCGGCAGACACGGTGGAGGTATTGGACAAACAGATACATATTAAATAAAAGTATAACTCAAAACGTTGAAACAAAAATGGATTTAAGCACAATTCTATCTATTTCAGGCAAGCCGGGATTGTACAAGTTGATATCCCAGACAAAAACAGGAGCTTTGGTCGAATCGCTGTTGGACTCCAGACGTATGCCTGCCTTCTCCCATGAGAGAATATCCTCGTTGGAAGACATAAGCATATTTACCGAAGAGGACGATGTTCCGTTAAAGAAGGTCCTGCAGTCGATTTACAGGAAAGAAAACGGAGGGGATTGCATAGACAACAAGGCCGACGAAAAGGATATCAGGGCTTATATGGAGGAAGTATTGCCCAACTACGACAGGGAAAGGGTTTACCTTTCGGACATGCGAAAATTGTTCTCGTGGTACAGAATCCTGAACGCAAACAAGTTGATAGATCTGGAAGAAGACAAGGATGAATAAGTATATTTGACATACGAAGAAACGGAAAGGCTCAAAGGGCTTTTCCGTTTCTTCGTTTCATTTTTTTGAATCTTGATTTCATTTTTCCGTTTCTTTGTTTTGATTTTCTGGAACAAAGAAACGTTTTTCATGTCGTTGAAAGCAGGTGTCTGCATCTGTTTTTCAATCGTTCCAACGCAGTGTACCTATCATGTGATTCAGGTCTGTCTCTATTCTTTTTATGAAGGCTGAAAGGGAATCGTTGTTTGGCAACGACTGGCAGTGAAGTGCAAGTCTGATGAAATGCTTTGAACTGTCGGTAAGATAGAACTGATAAGGAGATACCACATCCGTCCCCTTTATGGCAAAGGTAGTGCCATAAACATCTGCCTCTTTGTCCGAGTATTCCTGTTCTATTATTCCGGAAGAGAACTTTTTGTGTCTGTCAAGGAAGGTGTAGCAGTCGTTGACCATGTATGCAAGGTCTGATTTCTTTTTAAGCGGCATGTAGCTGACGTTTGCTTCGAAGCCGTATTTGTCGAAGACTATGTTGAACCATTTGTTCTCTGCCGAATTGCTTTTCAACCATTCTATCCGCCCGTAATCAGGATATTCGAACGAGAAAGGCACTTGCTTTTGACTGAATTGCAGGTATGAGGGTTGGGGTGTATCGAGCCGCAGGTATGTCTTTGGCTTTGGTATGGGTGGTTCGCTTGAGCAGGAGATGCAAAACAGAATAAGACAAAACAGTGTCATGTTTTTGACTGTTGACCCGAACATAATGGATGTTTTTTTGATATGTTTTAAAAGTAATTTTGTGCGGGCAAAAGTAGATAAAGTTTTTTTTGTAACAAAATTTGGGTGGTTCTATTTTTTGTCATAACTTAGCACCCTCGAATTTATTTGGTATATTATGAGAAAGTTATTATTATTGTTTGCGTTGATTTTTCCGTTGGGTGTTTATTCTCAGGTTACTGTTACTTCTGCCAATGGACAGAATGTGGAGGAATTGTTGAATGAACACTTCCTCGGAGGTGGAGTTGTTATTTCCAATGCAAGGTTTAACGGTCAGGCCGTGATAAACAGCAATGCTATAGGAACATTTACGAATGCGGATACGACTGCTCCTAATGTCGGTTCGCCTGCGGGAATAGTTATGGTGACAGGTGATTGTATGGATGCTTCAGCGGGACAGTCTCTTGGTACAGTTTCAACAAATGCTTCGCCTGCTTCGGACGGAGACGGGGTATCGCCTGCGCTTGCCCTTACTTTGAGAGGACAGGGAAACACTCAAGCCATGAATGATGTCGCTGTCTTGCAGTTCGATTTCATTCCTTCAGGAGAGTATGTTTCATTCAAATATGTCTTTGCCTCGGAAGAGTATCCAAGCTTTGTATGCTCTTCATATAATGATATTTTCGGATTCTTTATATCCGGTCCTTATGATGAAAACGGGAATCCCGTGGATGTGGGGCATACGCCTTATCAGTTCAGAAATATAGCTGTCATTCCCGGAAGCACGGACCCTGTATCAATCAACACGGTCAATGGAGGAAATTCTTATGGCAGTGCATCGCCTTGCATATTGACCAATACGCAGTATTTCAGAACCAATACCAACAACAACTGCAAAATGAACGGCTATACGATAGAGCTTGAAACGGAAGAGGTGTTTGTGGTGCCTTGTTACAAATACAAGTTGGAGTTGGCAATATGCGATGTGTTTGACCATATCTATAATTCTGCAGTGTTCTTGTCCGCAAATTCATTCAGGGTGGATGAATTGTCATTGTCGAGACCGGAGCCGGGAATCGAGGGTGGTGAGACGGATGATTTTGTGAAAGGTTGTGATCATTATGATGTTACCATGACTATCAACCGTCCTGCCAACGAGAACGAGACTCATAATTTGGAGTTTGCAGGTGATGCAGTGGAAGGAATTGATTACAGACTTACCGATTTGAATGGAAATCCGGTAGGGCAGACTTTGAATTTTGTTGAAGGAGAAAGCAGTGCAACAGTGCGTATAGAGTTTTTGTCTTCACCGGATGATGTGGAAGGGGAAAGAAAGACTTTGTTGGTTATAACCGAATATGTAAATGACTGCGCCAAACGGGATACGGTAACATTGAATATGGTTGCCCCTGCGCCGTTTACTCATACGTTGTACAGGCAAATGGAAGACAACACTATGGAACTGGACGGACAAGTGGTTTATTGCAATGATGTCCTTCCGGTAAACGAGACGTTGATAATGGACGCTCAAGGAGGAGTGGGAGATGTAACGTATGAATGGTCTTATGGAGGCTCTACTACCGGAACCAATACTTTTGTGGTCGATAATCCTATGGAGGTATTTGTCGAGGCGACGGATGCTTGCGGCAGGAAATTGTATGATACTGTTGAATTTAAGATAAACACTGCGACTACAACCGCATCGGTTGACAGGGCATATATATGCGAGGGTGACATAGTAACCCTTTCATGTCCGGAGGCTGTGGAATATGTTTGGACTTCCACGCCGGAGGATTCTCTGCTTGCAACCAACAATAACGTAAGGGAACCGCAGGCGCAGCCTAAGCAAAACACTACCTATACCGTTGAGATAACGGATGAGTTTACATGTAAGGCTACGGCATCTGTCAGTGTGAATGTTGTGCCGTCCCTTAAGGCCGAGCTGTTTTTGACTCCGACCAGAACAACCACGACAAATACAACCGTACGTTTTGAGGACAGGACGGTGGGCAGTTTTTCGAGAGAATGGGATTTCGGGGATGGCAATACTTCGGAGGCCTTGTCCGGTTACAATGTTTATCCTACGGGAGATACCGGAACGTATGAAGTGCGTCTAATAGCCTACAATCAGGCCGACTGTCCTGATACGGCCTATGGCATTGTGCAGATAGTTCCAGAGTTTGCAATATGGCTTCCTAAGGCGTTCACTCCCGGTTCGGATGATGTAAATGCTACCTTCGGGCCTTCGTTCTCTATAGAAAAAGAATATGAGTTGGTAATATATTCCCGTAACGGCGGAAAGATATTCCAGTCTACGCCTGAAGTAAAACGTTGGGATGGAAAATATGAAGGAGGAGATTATGTTCCTAACGGAGTTTACATATATGATTTAATGTATAGGGACGGTGAAAACAGGCTGCAGAGAAAAACCGGAACGATAACTGTCATTCTGGACAAACAGGAATAGATTTCTTTGACAATGGATTTTTCTGTGATAAGGTTGGATAGGATTGATTCTACTCAATCCTATCTTTTTAGTTTGGATTCCAAGGAGAGTTTGGAAGAGGGTACTTTTGTTATAAGTCGCAGTCAATATGACGGCAGAGGACAGGGAAAGAATGTATGGGAATGTGAGGATGATAAAAATATAGTCTTTTCCCTTTTGTTGCAGCCTCATTTCCTTCATCCCTCCGAACAGTTCGCAATAACGCAGTGCATGTCTTTGTCCGTTGTGGATTTTCTTGCGTGTTACATTGAAGGGGATATTTGGATAAAGTGGCCCAATGACGTCTATGTAGGCAGGGAAAAGATATGCGGTATGCTGATACAAAACAGGCTTATGGGAGATTTGTTTGACAAAAGTTTTTGCGGCATAGGAATAAACGTAAATCAGAGGAAATTCCGTTTTGCACCCAATCCTACATCGTTGGCTTTGCAGACCGATAAGGAATATGATATTGACTCTTTGATGGATAATCTTTTCAAGAGTATAGACAATCGTTACGAACAGTTGAGAAACAATCCAAAAGAAGCATTGCAGGAGGATTATCTGAATCATCTTCTTTACAGGAATGTTTGGGCCGATTATATTTACATGGGCGAAAGAATTAAGGCAATGATATTGGGAGTGAATGGTTTCGGACATTTGATTTTTCAGGATGAATCATGCAAAATGCATGTGGCAGAGCTCAAGGAATTGGTTTTTACACATTCCGGTTTTATTGAGTGACAATTTGACCTAACAAAAATGACTTAATAATGAGCCAGTTGCAATTTTTTCTTCAAAAAAAGTAATTCAAAGTTTGGTGGAAAACTTGTTTTGCCAT
>DXGG01000113.1 GCA_019114015.1 Candidatus Onthomorpha intestinigallinarum
CTATCGTTGCAATCATTGTTATTGTTAAACTCAGTACACTTACTGGGGCATGGATTCGTAGAAAGAATACTGATTTCTAAGTAATCGAGATACTTCAAGTTCAAAAGAAACATGACATAATTATGAAAAAACTATTATTTATTCTGATTGTGTCTTCGTTTTGTTCTACTCTTTCAGCACAGACCTATAAAACATATCGGATAGCGTATGTTTTAACTCCTTATGGAAACTATGACCCAGAAAACGCATTTATCACTATTGCAGATGGGCAGATTTGTTATAAGAAAAACGGGAGTGAAAAGCATTGGCTGAGTATGTACCGTGGAATATACAAGGAACAGCCAACGAAAGGAGTAACTTTTCAATATGAATGTTTCCAACTGATGAAATTGGATAAGATGATTCGTATTAGCAAAACAAAAAATGTAAAGCATAATGGAAAATTCTATTATGCCATGTATGTGGATGGACAGTTACAATTAGCAGAATAAATTAGAAGCTAATAATAAAACTTATGAAGAAATTCCTCCTAACAGTATTGGGCATAGCCATTTATGTTTTAGTCGGATGGCTTATTAAGGACATTGTATTTGCCAACTATGCAAACCCTCTTGATACCCCTGTTGTAAATATGATGAAGCACGAGGCATTGATTTATTGTATTCTCGCAGCGGGCTATGCATTTATTATACAATGTTTCATATATTCAAACGACGACAACGAGATTGGGATGTACTTACCTATTGGATTGTGCGTTGCGGCCTATTTCTTATTGACATCATTATCTATATCGACAGGACTCATCATTGTATTTAATATGCTCAATATAGCTGCAATAATTATCGGGTGCTACAAGGATAGATGAGACACATTTGAACGGGGCTATATCTTGGAAAATCCTGCAAAATGCGTCACCATCTATATACACACAACATCATTACCCATGAAACGCTATCTACTAACCGTTGCTTTTATCTTATCGGCTCTATTCACCAATGGGCAGACAATAAGTTATGATAACACCCAGCAAATCTTGACGGACGTGTTGATGGCTCAAAAAGCCCTGCAAGGAATTGTAATCTTCTCTGATATGAAAGGGAACGATATTGCATCGGCAGATTGCAGAATAACAAAACAAGGACTGAAACCCTGCAAACAAGACTTTATGAATATTGTTGCGGAAAAGAGCAAACAATTCTCTTATGGCGATTGCCAAGCCGATTATGCAGAGTTGAAAGGTTTGAATGTAGCTGCCAAAGGTGCAACAGTCAAGGCCAATAGAAAACGGCATTATTGGGGCTGTTTGACTGCATACTATCCTGCCGAGAATCCGCAATACAGAATCTTCGTAATCATGGAGCAGGATATACGGAATGGTACTTACTATGGTGTCCCGCTTTGTACGCCTGTTGTTGCAAGAATGATTGAAACCCTCAAACACTAAAACTATGCCCCTCAATCCCACGCTTAAAAATGTATTTATAAGAACACTCAACATTGTTGTCAGCCCGATTGCTTATTGGATGCTTTACCGTGTTTTATTTCTTATTTGGCCATCGTTGGAAATACACAACACGATTGATGGTATTTGGCAGTTTGCGGTTGCATTGGCTGTTATTTGGTTCAACATCCGTAAGTTGGCAAAACCGATACAACTCGTTACAATTGGAATGTATTTATTCTTATTTGCGGTAATGATGTTCTGGTACAAAACAGAACCTTTCCTGATGTGGTTTTATGATTCGTCAGATGCCAGTCCCATATGGATTCAATCATGCAATTATAGAATGATGAGAATCTTATGTTGCTTCGGATTTATTCTCTTGGCATCCGTTCTGCCTATATTTTTCAGAACGTCACAAGCGTCATACCTTGCCCCATTCGGAAAAATATGGATTTGGGCAACCATCCTCATGTTGGATTTTGCAGCCGCGATGCCTAATATCTATTTTTCAGAGCAACAGGCTGATAAACTATATATGGGTTTCCGTAAAATGGGGGACACATATAAATATGCTCCAATATATGCTATTGGAAATACTTACTATTGCGATGTACTTATTCCGCAAGATTCAGTTCACACCTCTTCCGAACACTATTTGAAAGTTTACTATGAGCGTCATGGCAATCTGCTGATTCAGCCCGAAACACGAGATACGATATGGATAGAGAAAGGTGGGGTATGGGCGAATCCAAACCGCCAGACCATCGAAAACAATACAAGTTGCCTGATGCGTTGGCAATGGCAATACTATGCTTGGCACAAGGTCAAAGGATTGTTTTGCAAAAATGAAAACGAATAAGCGATGAAAAACTACTTACTTATCATATTCGCCTTACTGATTGTTGGGTGCGGTACTCACCGACCCGAACAAACCTATGATGAAATGCTGAATGATGTCGTTCTGAATTTCAACGTGGGAACAATAGGCGGTGATAGCATTATAAACGCCTTTGTAAAGAATTATCCCAATGTTGATTCTTTACTCCGTTATATGCCTCCAGTTGATAAAATCAAAGAGGGAATGATGGAAATGCTTATATCAAATTGCATAGATGCGGGGCAATTCGATAATGCACAGCACTTATACGATAATATGCTGAAATATGCAGAACAAGAGTATGGAAAGGTCAGCCAAATGACAGCAATGGTCTATTTCGAGAAAGCACATTTATACGAGCAAACAGGAGATTTGGACAATGCAATTAAGATGATGCAAAAGTCCGCAGCGGTGTTTGAAAGACTCCCTGAAAGCAGTGTAAACCGTTATAAGGACGCCAATGAATATTTGAGAATGTGGATGGAAACAAACTAAAGTCTATTTGCTCCTGTCCAAGATTATTCTCCCAACCGAGGCTAAATATAAGAATAAGATTGTTATCGAACTGCGATGATGAAAAACTGGATGTTGGTTTTAGGGGGACTGCTGTTGATGAATTGTCAAGGCTGCAGTGTCAATCCTGACTCGATATGGATAAATGCTCTAAACGAGATAGAATTTCCTGTACATCAGGACGGCCTGCTCAATGTTTATTTCAAGTACAATCAAATCATAGATAGTTACGAGGTTACGGGACGATGGATGCCATTTGAGTCCCACAGCGAAACGGGCTATCTAATCATGAATTTCCGCGATACGATAAACGGGAATAGCTTTCAATATGTCAATACTGAAAAATACAATAGTTACGATACCGATAATATAACTTTCTCAAAAGATTTCGAGGGCTACCGAAATGGAGACGTC
>DXGG01000114.1 GCA_019114015.1 Candidatus Onthomorpha intestinigallinarum
GAAAAAAGACAGTTCCAATTCGTCATAGTGCATGACAGTTGCGGGCATTTCCATTTCTTCTCCTATCTGTTCCACCTCCGAAGGCTCGCCCAATATTTCCATTACCTCCTTTATTCCCATTGAAAAATCGACAGGTCCGTAGCCTTTTTTCAATTTTATTTCCGTTTTCATGTTTTTCAGATATTGAAATTACGACTTGCAATACTAAACATATTTTTCGGAACTGCCTAATTTTTCGTAAGTTTTTTGATTCATTGCCGAGAGAAAGTGTTGAAAGAAAAAAAATATATTATTCTTTGCGGCAATTCAAAAAATAGACATATATTTGCAGGTGGTTTAGCTGTGGCAATAATTGTTTGCGACAGGTAAATGTTTTTATGGTACAAAAAAATAAATTTTCGAAAAATGGCGCAGATAAAATCTTTGGCTGATCTAAAAGCTTTGAAAAGCAGTATTCATGAAAAAATGGATACGAGAGTAAAAGGTAATAAAGACGGTTTGGTTCAAGTGAAAGTTGCTATGGCCACTTGTGGTATTGCCGCCGGAGCTAAAACAATCTTTAATTACATTATGGAACAGGCCGATAAAAAAGGCTTGGAAATAGTTCTTTCCCAGACGGGATGTATGGGTTATTGTCATGCGGAACCCACCATCGAGGTTACCTTGCCCGGAAAGGAGCCGATAGTTTTCGGACATGTCGACAAGGCAAAGGCTGACGAGATAATGGACAAGTACATCAAGAACGGGGAATTGGTTGAGGGTATAATACCTGTCAATTACAATACGATAGACAAGTAAAAACTGTATCAATATTTATTTAAGGAGGAACATATATGGCGAAATATAAAATGCACGTATTGGTCTGTGGAGGTACGGGCTGTACTGCATCCCGCAGTCATGAGATAGTTGACAATTTGCAGGCAGTTCTCAGAGACAAGGGATTGGAAGAGGATGTACAGGTTATTCTTACGGGTTGTTTCGGTTTTTGTGAAAAGGGTCCTATTGTCAAGATTATGCCTGACAATACTTTTTACACCGAGGTTAAGCCTGAGGATGCGAAAGAGATTGTGGAAGAGCACATAATCAAGGGTAGAAAGGTGACAAGACTGCTTTATACCGACCCTGAGAAGAAGGAACACGTATCCGATTCCAAACACATGGGCTTTTACAAGAAACAGTTGCGTATAGCATTGCGTAACTGCGGTTTCATAGATCCTGAGAACATAGAGGAATATATAGCGAATGACGGTTATGCGGCCGTGGCAAAGTGTTTGACAGAATACACTCCTGCACAGGTGATAGATGAAATAAAGTTATCGGGTCTCAGAGGTCGTGGTGGCGGAGGTTTTCCTACGGGTATGAAATGGGAAATAGCCTCCAAAAACCATGCGGACCAGAAATACGTCGTTTGTAATGCCGATGAGGGAGACCCGGGTGCCTTTATGGACTGAAGTATTTTGGAGGGAGACCCACATTCGGTTATAGAGGCAATGACCATTAACGGTTATGCCATAGGCGCAACAAAGGGTCTTGTTTACATTCGCGCGGAATATCCTTTGGCAATCCACAGATTGCAGATAGCCATCAAACAGGCAAGGGAATATGGTTTGTTGGGAAAGAACATATTCGGTACAGACTTTGATTTTGACATAGAGTTGCGTTACGGAGCCGGTGCTTTTGTGTGTGGAGAGGAGACGGCGTTGATTCATTCCATGGAAGGAAAAAGAGGAGAACCTACATTCAAGCCGCCGTTCCCTGCACAGAGCGGTTATTTGCAGAAGCCTACCAATGTAAACAATGTGGAGACTTATGCAAATGTTCCGATAATAATATTGAAAGGTGCCAATTGGTTCAACAAAATAGGAACTGAGAAATCCAAGGGTACTAAAGTATTTGCTCTTGCCGGACAAATAAACAATGTTGGACTGATAGAAGTTCCAATGGGTATCACATTAAGAGAGATAATTTATGAGATAGGAGGAGGAATCAAGAACGGAAGACAATTCAAGGCCGTTCAGACCGGAGGACCTTCGGGAGGATGTTTGACCGAAAAGCATTTGGATACTCCTATTGACTATGACAACCTTATAGCTGCCGGTTCCATGATGGGCTCCGGCGGAATGGTCGTTATGGATGAGACGTCCTGTATGGTTGCAATTGCGAAATTCTATCTTGAGTTCACATGTGAGGAGAGTTGCGGCAAGTGTTCGCCATGCCGAATAGGAAACAAGAGAATGCTTGAGATACTTGAGCGTATTACAAAGGGACAGGGATGTATGGATGATTTGGAAAATCTGAAGAATCTGGCTACCGTTATAAAGGATACTGCGCTTTGCGGTTTGGGACAGACATCGCCTAATCCTGTACTTTCGACTATGAACAATTTTTGGGACGAATACGTTGAACATGTTAAGGATAAGAAGTGTAGGGCAGGTGCATGCAAGTCGTTGATGCAGTATGTGATAGATCCTAACTTGTGTGTAGGCTGTACTTCTTGTGCAAGGAACTGTCCTGTCAATGCAATACAAGGAGAAAAGAAGACGCCGCATGTTATAAATGCGGAAATATGTATCAAGTGTGGTACTTGTATTGAAAAATGTAAGTTCAATGCAATCAGCATTAAATAAAGATTTTGTTGGACTCAAAAATTAGTGGAATAAAAATGGAAATGATAAATTTAACGATAGATGGCAAGGCAATACAGGCTGAAAAAGGATTGTCTATTTTAAAGGCTGCCCGTATTGCAGGCATAGATATACCAACTCTTTGCTATTATGAACTTAACGGACAGAAGTTGGAGAACAGGCCTGGCGGCTGTCGGGTTTGTGTTGTCGAGGTTGAAGGAAGGAAAAACCTGGCTCCGGCATGTGCAACCGAAATAATGGAAGGTATGGTTGTTCATACCCATTCATTGAGAGTTGTGAATGCAAGGAGAACTGTTGTGGAACTGATATTGTCAGACCATCCTTCAGACTGTTTGAGCTGTTCCAAGAGCGGACATTGCGAGTTGCAGAGTCTGGCTCAAAAACTCGGCATAAGGGAAATACCTTTCAAGGGCGCTCAATCCACATACAGAAAAGACAATTCTCCTGCAATCATAAGGGATGTGGACAAATGTATAATGTGTCGCCGATGCGAGACTGTATGTAATCAATTGCAAACGGTTGGAGCTTTGAGTGCTGTCAACAGAGGCTTTGAAGCGGTGGTTGCAACGGCTTTCGAGCAGGATTTGGTAAAGTCTTCATGTACCATGTGTGGACAATGTGTTATGGCCTGCCCGGTAGGAGCACTCAGCGAGGTTAATCAGACCCGTCAGGTCATTCATGCAATAAACAATCCTGACAAAACGGTGATAGTACAGACCGCTCCGGCAGTACGTGTCGCCCTCGGAGAGGAGTTCGGTTACCCTGCCGGAACAATAGTAACGGGAAAAATGGCGGCAGCCTTAAGAAGAATAGGTTTCGATTACGTATTCGATACGGACTTTGCCGCAGATTTGACAATCATGGAAGAAGGTACGGAATTGTTAGGCAGGATATCCAAATTTATGAACGGAGATAAAGATGTAAAGCTTCCTATACTTACATCGTGTTGTCCGGGATGGATCAATTTCTTTGAAACAAATTTCCCTGACATGCTTGATGTACCTTCAACCGCAAAAAGCCCTCAACAGATGTTCGGAGCCGTGGCTAAGAATTACTGGGCAGAGAAATTGGGAATAAAGCGCGAGGATATGATAGTGGTATCCATCATGCCTTGTGTTGCTAAAAAATATGAGTGTCAAAGAGACGAATTCAAGGAAAACGGAAACCCTGATGTCGATTATTCTTTGACTACAAGGGAACTTGCGGAACTGATAAAACAGTTCAATATAGATTTCAATTCTTTGGAAGAGGAGGATTTCGACATGCCTTTGGGAGCATCCACCGGAGCGGCCGTCATATTCGGAGCAACGGGAGGTGTCATAGAAGCGGCAGTGCGTACGGCCTATGAAGTGTTTACCAAAAAGCCTCTTGAAAAGATTGACTTTACCGAGCTTAGAGGTTTGGAAGGAGTAAGGGAGGCAACGGTTGACTTCAACGGTACGCCTATACATTTGGGAATAGCTCACGGCCTTGGCAATGCAAGGAAACTCTTGGAAAAGGTTCGTAAGGGTGAAGTGCAATATCACGCAATTGAAGTCATGGCTTGTCCAGGCGGATGTATAGGAGGTGCAGGACAACCTTATCACCATGGAGATTTCTCAATAGTTGAAAAACGTTTCGAGGCCATCTATCAGGAGGATAAGAACAAGGAGTTGAGAAAATCGCACGAAAATCCTTACATAAAGCAGTTGTATGACGAATATTTCGGAGAGCCTTGTGGAGAAAAGTCGCATCATTTGCTCCATACGCACTACTTCGATAAATCAAAGCAGGTAGAAATAGAGGCTTAAAAAACCGTGAACACTTTAAATCAAAAGTTATGGCAAGAGTAAAATTATCAGAAAGCAAAGCAAAAAAAATAAAGGAAATATGTGCCGCTTACGGCAACAAGGCCGGAGAAGCTATCAATGTATTGCATCAGGTACAAGGAGAATTCGGCTATTTGCCGGCAGAGGTTCAGGAACTTATTGCTTTGGAATTGAATGTGCCTGTCGCTACGATATATGGTATAGTGACATTCTATTCGTTCTTTACCATGATACCTAAAGGCGAACACCCTATATCGATATGCATGGGAACGGCATGTTATGTAAGAGGAGCAGAAAAGGTTCTCGATGAATTCAAAAGACAACTCGGAATAGGAATAGGCGAAACCACAGCAGACGGAAAGTTCTCCTTGAACTGTTTGCGTTGTGTTGGTGCCTGCGGACTTGCTCCGGTGGCCATGATAGGAGAAAAGGTTTACGGACGTCTTACTCCTGACATGGTAAAGGATATACTTAACGAGTACAAATAAAAGTCGGCGGATACAGACCGGTTTCTTGAAAAGGGGAAAGAATAAAATGCTTTCCCCTCTTTTAGTAAGACAATAATATATTCGTTTCGGAGTTATCATGTACACTCTTATGTGTGGAATAATGAA
>DXGG01000011.1 GCA_019114015.1 Candidatus Onthomorpha intestinigallinarum
AACGGTGGACGTTCAGGAAATACCAACCGTTCAGGCAAGCGAGGACAAGTTGATTTGCGAAGAAGAAACCGCTCAGATAAGCGTAACGGGTGATGCTTCAAGATACATTTGGGAAACATTGGACCCACAAGTCAACGGAAGCAATCAGACCAGTCTGGTAGTAAGTCCTAAAGGAACGACAAAATACACGGTGCATGCCTACAACGAAATAAACTGTCACAATTCTGATGAAGTAATGGTTGTTGTACAGGCAAAGCCTACCCCTGTAATCAATCTTGATCCGGGAGTGATAGATGCACTTGACCCTGTGGTCATACTGACCGATGCTTCAAGCGGCAACACCTCAAGAGAATGGACAATAAGCGACGGTACGACTTCTACGGACGAACAGTTCCTGCACAGGTTTGAACTGAGTGATACGTCCATGCGTTTCGACATTAAACTGGTTGCAGTTTCAGAAAACGGTTGCATAGATTCCACTTCTACATTCATAAGAGTCAAGAGAGATCATTACCTTTGGGCTCCTACCGGTATTTATCTGCATGATACGGACCAAAGGAACAGGGAATTCAGACTGTGGATAGACAATATAGTGGAGTATGACCTTATGATATTCAACCGCTACGGCGAGATGATATTCAGAACGAACAACATTGAACAAGCATGGGATTGTACATACAAGGGAGAAACGGTACCTCAGGGAGTATATACATGGATTGTGAAATACAGACACAACGATGCTCCAAACAGAGAGGAAAGCCAAAAAGGTACATTCATGATTTACAACTAAACATACCTTAAAAACAAAGGGAAACATGATAAATACAGAAGACATAGAAACATCCAGAGCCTTGTTGGAACAAGGCAGAATAGAGGATGCAATAAAAAAACTTGAAGAACTGACAAACGACGAGTCAGACGAACTGAAGGATGTGGCTTATTACTTGTTGGGAAACGCGTACAGAAGAGGCAACAACTGGAAAGATGCCATAAACAACTACACCCGCGCAATAGAACTGAATCCTGACTCCCCCGCAGTCGCGTTGCGGAAAAACTGCATAGAGATACTGAACTTCTACAACACGGATATGTACAACCACTGACAATAAAAAAACAACATCGGCAAAAATGTCGATGTTGTTTTTTTATTCCGTTATTTTCGCATAAAGATCAAATTCCACCGCATCCATAATCTCAACATTGACGAAGTCTCCTGCTCTTACTTTACGGGTAAACGGTACAAGCACCTCGTTATCCACTTCCGGAGAGTCGTATTCCGTACGACCTATCCAATAGTCCCCTTCTCTTCTGTCTATGATTACCTTGTATGTTTTGCCTATCTTATCGCGGTTCAACTCATAGGATATACCCTCCTGCAAGGAAACCAACTCATCCAACCTTCTCTGCTTTTCCTTTTGCGGAACATCATCCTTGAGTCTGTAAGCCGGAGTCCCCTCTTCTGGAGAATAGGCAAAAACTCCAAGTCTGTCAAATCTGGTCTTTTCAACAAAACTCTTCAACTGCTCAAACTCCTCTTCCGTCTCCGAAGGATAACCGACAATGAGAGTGGTACGCAGACAAACACCAGGCAGTTGCGTCCTTATATCATCTATAAGACTTTCTATCTGCTCGGATGTAATGCGTCTGTTCATTGATTTCAACAGACGGTTGTTTATATGCTGCAAAGGCATGTCTATATAAGAGCATATCTTTTCCCTGGTTTTCATCAACTCAATGACATCCCGAGGAAATTCATTAGGATATGAATAATGAAGTCTTATCCATTGAATGCCGTCTATTTCCGCCAACAAGGACAACAAGTCGCCAAGACGGTTGCGACCGTACAAATCAATTCCATAAACACTCGTATCCTGAGCTATTACCATCAATTCCTTTACACCCATAGCAGCAAGGGCTTCGGCCTGTCTTACAAGCTCTTCCAAAGGAACGGATCTGTGTCGCCCCCTTATATTGGGAATGGCACAAAAGGAACAATGCCTGTCACAACCTTCGGAAATCTTGAGATAAGCATAATGTTCAGGTGTACTCAACAGTCTTTTCGTGCAATCATCACCCTCCAACGACAAACGAAGATACGAAGCCATTTGCTCAAGACTATCAACACCGAAAAAAGCGTCAACCTCCTTTATCTCCTTCTCCAATTCCTCCTTGTAACGTTGTACAAGGCAACCGAACACAACAAGAAGCTTTATCCTGTTTTTCGAACGCAAATCGGCATATTGAAGGACGGAGTCTATCGATTCCTGCTTGGCATCCCCTATAAAACCACAAGTATTTATTATAATCACATCGAACGTCATGCCGTCCGAATCGAACATCACCTTGTATCCGTTTTCGGAAAGCATTGCTGCCAAACGTTCACTGTCAACCAGATTCTTGGAACAGCCCAAACTGACTATATTAACCCTTAAAGCCATCCGGAAACCTGCTATAATCTTATACGTACTCCAAAGGCGATATTCATCCTGCCGATATTCTCCTTGTCGGAAGAAATATCGAAAGAATCATCTCCCGCTTTCAGACTGGAAATATTTCCTCCCAAAAAGTCGGCAGACAAACCCACGGAAATAAAAGAAGTCAAGATATAATCCACACCTACACCCAAACCGTAAGCAAAACAATCTCCCTTATAAGTTTCTGTCTGCACCTGCTTGGATGTATTACGCATGTTCATGTATCCCACCGTACCCCTTGCCCAGATGTCATAACGTTCGGCTATGGTCGGCAATTGAAACTTGAATGTAGGACCGACATAAAACAGATTCATGTCATCGGAAAACGACGTTTCGTCTGCGACCGCACCATCATCACCAAGGACTTCAACATCGACACTATGCAAAAAATTGGCCATAGAAGCCTTGAAACCGACTGAAAAGTACTTGTGAAACCTGTAATCGTAGTCAAATTCCAATTCATATCCGTGTTTCATGCCGTCAGAATGAGATTTGTCATTCATATTGCTGAATACGGATGTATGATCCGAAGCAAACTTGTATGCATATCCTGCATTCATCGAGAAATTATGTCTTTCAAAATCCGTCTGGGCAAATACGGGTAAACCCAAGACAAACAAACACAAAAGCAAAACTATTCTTTTCATAATTCAATTCAGATTATCATGTCATTCAAACAAACTTTCGACAAAAGCCTTGCGGTCAAACAACTGCAAGTCCTCCATTTTCTCTCCCAAACCTATGTATTTGACAGGCACTTTGAACTGGTCGGATATTCCTATCACCACACCCCCCTTAGCAGTACCGTCCAACTTGGTCAAAGCCATGGCATTGACATCCGTTGCGGCAATAAACTGCTTGGCCTGCTCAATGGCATTCTGC
>DXGG01000115.1 GCA_019114015.1 Candidatus Onthomorpha intestinigallinarum
TCATAAAGGTCCTTGGTGTCGGAGGAGCCGGAACCAACGCCGTAAATCATGTGTACGACAAAGGGATCAAGGGTGTTGATTTGTATGTATGCAATACGGATGCGCAGTCTTTGGCCCAAAGTCCCGTTCCAAACAAAATAAGCATTGGCAAACTTGGAGCAGGTAACAATCCCAGCGTAGCGGAAAAGGCCGCAATAGAAAATGCCGAAAAGATAAATGAAATATTCGGAGACATCACCAAAATGCTGTCCATCACCGCAGGAATGGGCGGAGGAACCGGAACCGGAGCCTCTCCCGTTATTGCAAAACTGGCCAAGGAAGTCAAACGCGAAGACAATGAATCCATTCTGGTGGTTGCCGTTGTTACTCTTCCTTTCAGTTTTGAAGGAAAGAAAAGAAGAGACGCCGCTTCCAGCGGTATAGAAAAACTGAAAGAATACGTAGATGCTATAATCGTAATAAATACAGACAAACTTAGGGAATACAAAAATCTCGGTCTAAGTCAGGCCTTCCTGCTTGCGGACGACATACTTTTCACAGCCGTAAGGGGCATATCGGAAGTCATCACCACGGCCGGTTATGTACAATTGGACTTCAGAGACGTTCAGGACGTAATGAAAAATTCGGGTGTGGCATTGATGGGTAAAGGTGTGGCCTCAGGTGAAAACAGAGCTCTGGATGCAATCAAAGCGGCAACAACCTCAGACTTGTTGAACGACAGCGACATAAGAAATACCAAGAAGATTCTGTTGAATTTCTCATGTTCCAAATCACTGGAACATGAAATCAACATGGACGAGGTAAGTACGATAACCGACTATCTTGAGGAGATAACAAATAAGGAGGTTGACTACATATGGGGTATAACATACGATGAATCATTGGGAGAAAGTTTGTCCATAACATTGGTTGCAACAGGTTTTGTCCAAAACGAAATATATGCTCCGAGCATGAAAACAGGGAGTATTGAGGCACCCAAAATAATAAAGACGGAACAGACGGTAAATGTGGAACCTGTTATACAACAACCGGTGATGAATGAAACCGCTGAAATAAAGAAAATAGAAGTGGATGCGGACGGCCAACCGATTTCAAAGAAAGAGAATACGGGATCTCCAGTCACAACTTCCGCCCATTCATCCGAACAACCGGGCTCAAATACAAACCATACGCTAAGTCTTGACGATATACTCAAAGAAAGAAGCGAAAAAATAAGCAAAATAAGGGAAATGATGAATCAGCCGGGCGGCGTTGAAGCCATAATAAACATGCAACCCAACGAAGACAACAATTTCGGCAACGGTTTTTCCTATTCTTCCAACACTTTCAAGTCAAACTACGAACTGAAACAAAACGGAGACATTGTAGTTCAGTCCGACAACAGATTTCTTGACGCGGAAGCAGACTAAAGAACTCCAAATGAAAGTAAAGATAGTCAACAAATCCAAGCATCCCATGCCCGCCTACCAAACTACACTTTCTGCGGGCATGGATTTACAGGCCGACATAGAAACATCCGTAAAGCTAAAGCCTTTGGAAAGAGTTCTCGTTCCGACAGGCTTGTATATTTCTCTTCCAAAAGGTTCTGAAGCTCAGATAAGACCCCGTTCGGGCATGGCCCTGAAACAGGGTGTAACCGTATTGAACTCTCCTGGTACGATAGATGCCGATTACAGAGGGGAGATAAAGGTCCTGCTTATAAATCTGTCCGACAAAGAGGTTGAAATAAAAGACGGTGAACGTATCGCCCAAATGGTAGTAGCCAGACACGAAACGATAGAATGGGACGAGGTGGAAATTTTGGATGAAACCGAAAGAGGACAAGGCGGTTTCGGTCACACAGGAAAATAAAAGACAAATGACAATAGAAGAAACAAACAAGGATTTCATTTCAAGAGCAAACGCTCTGAGGAGGTGTCTTTGACATCGACAAGAAGAAAGAAGAAGTAAAGGAGAGCGAAGCAAAAACCCAACAGGAAGACTTCTGGCAAAACCCTAAAGCAGCCGAACAGTTCCTAAAACAAATCAGTGAAAAAAAATCCTGCATCAACGCATTTGAAAAAATGAACGCGTTGCTGGAAGATTTTCAGGTAATGAAAGACTTCTATGATGAGGGCGAATTGTCCGAAGAGGAACTGAACCTAAACATAAAAAACCTCAACGATGCGATAGAAGAACTGGAATTCAGGAACATGTTGGGCAAAGACGAAGACAAACTATCCGCAATAGTGAGCATAAATGCCGGAGCGGGAGGAACGGAGAGTTGCGACTGGGCCAGCATGCTCATGAGGATGTACATGCGTTGGGGAGAAAAGAACGGATACAAGATAGTCGAACTGGACCAGCAGGAAGGAGATGTTGCGGGACTGAAAAGCGTCAGTTTCGAAATAGACGGAGATTATGCCTACGGTTATCTCAAGGGAGAAAACGGGGTACACCGGCTTGTGAGACAATCTCCTTTCAATGCGGCAAACAAACGTCAGACCTCCTTTGCGTCGGTTTATGTCTATCCGATAATAGACGACAGCATTGAAATAAATGTCAACCCTGCCGACATAGAATGGGAGACGTTTCGTTCCTCAGGTCCGGGAGGCCAGAACGTGAACAAGGTGGAGACTGCCGTAAGGCTGCACTACAAACCCCAAAACATAGTGATAGAATGCCAGCAGACCAGATCCCAACTGCAAAACCGTGAAAAGGCCATGCAGATGCTCAAGTCGCAACTTTACGAAATAGAACTCAGAAAGAAAAGGGAGAAAATAGCGGAAATAGAAGGCAACAAGAAAAAAATAGAATGGGGCAGCCAGATACGTAATTACGTCCTTCATCCCTACAAACTGGTCAAAGACGTAAGAACGAACGTGGAAACCACCGACACCGATGCGGTATTGGACGGAGAACTCGGCATGTTCATCAAGGCTTATCTGATGGAATTTTAGCGAAAACGGCATGTGATTGCATTTATACGCCTGCAAAAAATGAAAAGTCGCGTACATGACACTCAAAAAGTCGGACTTTTTCATACAAAAAGTTAGACTTTTTAGGGTAAAAAGTTGGACTTTTTAGG
>DXGG01000116.1 GCA_019114015.1 Candidatus Onthomorpha intestinigallinarum
GTTCCGAGAGCCATGACAACGCAGTCGGCCTCCAGTTCGTGTTCGCTGCCCTTGACCTCTATCGGACTTCTCCTTCCGCTCGCATCGGGTTCCCCCAGTTCCATTCTTACGCATTTTACAGCCTTTACCCAACCTTTTTCATCACCTGTTATCTCCACCGGATTGGTCATGAAGTGAAATTCTATGCCTTCTTCTTTGGCATGATGCACCTCCTCCATTCTTGCAGGCATCTCCGTCTTGCTGCGTCTGTAAACCACGTGAACCTCCGCGCCGAGACGTCTTGCGGTGCGTGCCGCATCCATTGCCACGTTTCCGCCTCCTACAACTATGGTTACCTTGCCCGGATATATGGGCGTATCGTAGTCGTCCCTGTATGCCTTCATCAGGTTTGAGCGTGTAAGCAGTTCATTTGCCGAAATTACCCCGTTGAGGTTTTTTCCCGGAATGTTCATGAACTTGGGCAGTCCTGCCCCTGAGGCTATGTAAACGGCCTGAAAGCCTTCCTTGTCGAACAGCTCGTCTATCGTTATGCTTCGGCCTATTATCACGTCGTTTATTATCTTCACTCCGAGCTTCTTGACGTTCTCCACCTCCGCCTTCACAACCTTTTCCTTAGGCAACCTGAACTCCGGAATGCCATATACCAATACTCCGCCCGACTGATGCAGAGCCTCGAATATCGTTACCTCATATCCCATTTTCGCAAGGTCGCCCGCACAGGTCAGACCGCTCGGTCCCGCTCCTACAACGGCCACCTTTATGCCGTTGGAAGGGGCCGTGTCCGTAAAGTTCAGCTTTACCTCCCTTGCCCAGTCGGCTATGAATCTTTCCAATTTGCCTATCGCTATCGGGTCTCCCTTTTTACCCAATATACAGCTGCCTTCGCATTGCGTTTCCTGCGGACAGACCCTTCCGCATACCGCAGGCAGAGCAGAGGATGAGGATATGATTTTGTAGGCCTGCGCAAAGTTGCCTTCCTTTATTTCCTTAATGAATGCAGGTATGTTTATGGATACCGGACACGAACCTACACAGCCCGGATTCTTGCATTGCAGACATCTGTCCGCCTCCTCCATTGCCTCCTCGGCCGTATAACCGTAGCATACCTCGTCGAAGTTCGTCACCCTTATCACCGCATCCTGCTCCCTTACCGGAACGCGTCTGCGCTTTATGGCATGGTTGACTGCCGAGGTAAGATTGCATTTGTGTCCGTTGCTGTCGGTGGCTATTTCGTGGTCCTTGTATCTCGACTGTCTCATTATGGCCTCGTCAAAGTCCACAAGATGAGCATCGAATTCCGGTCCGTCAACGCATGTGAACCTTGTCTTGCCGTCTATCGTCACCCTGCACGCTCCACACATGCCAGTACCGTCAACCATCAGGGAGTTGAGGCTCACCGTGGTCTTTATGCCCAACTGCTTGGTCAGTACGGATACGAACTTCATCATTATCATCGGGCCTATCGCTACAATCTCGTCGTATTCCTTCTTATCCTCTTCAACCAGTTTTTTCAAGCAGTTGGTAACCATTCCTTTCATTCCGTAGGAACCGTCATCGGTGCATACGTATGTGTTGTCCGCCACTTGTCTTACCTGCTTCTCGAGTATCAGCGTGCTTTTTGATTTCGTTCCTATTATCACATCGGCCTTCATTCCGTGAGCCTTTGCCCATTTGACCTGAGGATATACGGGTGCGATGCCGACACCTCCGCCTATGAACAGAATGCGTCTGTTCTTCCTTTCATTTTCGCTCAGGTGTGTCATCTCCGACTCCCTGCCCAACGGTCCGACAATGTCCTTGAACCTGTTTCCTTCACCCAGCTTTGACATTTTCTCGGTGGATTTGCCCACAATCTGGAACACAAGCGTAACAGTGCCCATCTCCTTGTCATAATCGCATATTGTCAAAGGAACTCTCTCGCCTTTTTCGTCAATTATCACTATGACGAACTGACCGGGCTGAGCCGCCCTTGCAACCCATGGGGCATTTACCTCCATAAGGAAGATGTTGCCCGTCAACTGTTCTTTTCTTCTTATTTCAAACATATCTCTATTTTTCAAATCTCAATTTTTCAAACATGCGCATGTCCTCTTCGCCAAGAGCAAGCTCTACCTTCAATTTAAGTTCCGTCGGCTTTGAAAGCACAATCAACAGCAGCGATATGACACTGAAAATCATGTAGCTTATCTGTCCGCTTGCGACAACCCCTATGATGGCTATGAAATTGACCAGTCCGTAAAACAAAAACCTTTTTATGAGCAAGGCTCTGTATCGTTCCAGTTTTTTCGGCAGTTCTTCCCCCTTGAGTTTCTGCAGTTTTCTTCTTGTGCCTTTGCCTGCAAGAAAAACGCATACGACCATGAGCAGCATAAGTGCGTAGGACAATATGATGTTGTTTTTTCCCTCGGTCACGGCTTCAATGCCCGCGAAGAAATAATAACCGACGACGGCTATGTCGAGCAGAATCAGTGAAATCATAACGGCTTTCCACGATTTGTTCAACAGTCCCATGTAAGTCTTCATCCTTTATGCGAAAATTAAAAAAATATCCTGCAAAGGTAGTCATTTAAACGATAAAACGTAGTTTTTTTCCGTTGAAATGAATTCAGAAGACATTTTTTTGTTTTCAGAAAAGAAAAAAACGGATTCAGAAAAGGATTCCATTGTTTTCAGAATCCGTCCGGATACAATCCTTATACGATTCGGTCATTGCTTTGCATTTGGTATAAAAGTCGTATCTTTGCCGGTTGTAAAAAAAGAAATGAAGTAACAGTTGGATTATGAAGAAAACTTTAATGACATTGGCTATGGCAATGACTACGACATTGCTTGCGGGTCAGATTACGCCGCAAGAGGCTGCCAGAATAAAGGCAGAGAACCCTTTGGTGCAGGAATGGAATACGCCGTTTCAGACACCTCCGTTCGACAGTATAAGGACAGAGGACTATGAACCGGCCATTCTTTATGCGATTGAAGAGGCCAAGAAAGAGGTTAACGCCATTATCGTCAACAGAGCCGTACCCGGTTTTGAAAATACGATAGTTGCGTTGGAAAGAGCGGGCGGGCTTTTGAACAGAGTGTTGGGCGTATTCTTCAACATAAACGAATGCAATACCTCCGAACAGTTGCAGAAGGTTGCCGAGGACATAACGCCTGCCTTGAGTGCTTACAGCAATGACTTGAGCATGAATCCGTTGCTTTTCAGCAAGGTGAAGCAGGTTTATGACAGAAGGGACGATATCCCATTGACGGCGGAGCAACGCATGTTGCTGGAC
>DXGG01000117.1 GCA_019114015.1 Candidatus Onthomorpha intestinigallinarum
AACAAGTATTGTTCTTGTCTATCGTATGTATTCCTTCGTTTTTCAAACTCGGATCCAAACCCAATTCCGTGTTGAAACTTGATTCAAAACTGTTTACCGCCTTTATTTTTTTGTTTTTCAACAATTTGACAAGTTGTTCGAAGAAATCATCATATGCAATGCACCCATGGACTACACCTTTGTTCTCCGTAAACTTATTTTCAAAAACAAGAAGATTATCAACTATGTTATCTATGAATTTCTGCCTTATTTCTTCTGCCTTATATTTTACCTGATTAGGATTTTGAAAAACACAATGAGACAGATCATCCACAATATCGGACGACAAATTCAAAGGAGAATCATTGATTTTCCTTTTACACTTGCAGATGAAGTCATCATATTCCCTGTTTTTCATTCAAAAATAACACTTTACTTTATCGGTATTTTCTCTATTCGTCTCTGATGTCTGCCTCCTTCAAAAACAGCATTGTAATAAGCGTCAAAAATTTTCAATGCTTCTTCTTCGGTTACAAATCTTGCAGGCAAAGCCATGATGTTGGCATTATTGTGATTTTTTGCCAATTTTGCTATTTCCTCATTCCAACAAATGGCACATCTTACGTTGGAATACTTGTTTGCAACCATTGAAACGCCATTGGCGGTACCGCACATGACTATGCCGAATCTGTAAACGCCGTCATTCACAGCTTTTGCCAAAGGATGCACAAAGTCAGGATAATCCACTGATTCTGAAGAATAAGTACCCATATCCTTTATTTCAAATCCTTTGTCAGTCAATGCTTTTTTCAAATATTCCTTCAATTCGAACCCTGCATGATCACATGCAAGAGGAATAACATCACAACATTTTACCATAACATACAACAATTATACATCCTGCATTAAATAGCAAAGATAACAATTATTCTCAACTTGTATTTTATCCTGCAAACAAAATATTAACTTCGGAATTGTTCATATCTGTTCAAAACCACAAAAAACAATGTAGAAAAAAAACAAAACATGGAACGATGTGGAAAACATTAGGCTTATCAACATCATTCCAAACAATTCAATGCAAGTTTTTCACATCTTGACAGACTCATATCTTTTTCAACAAAAATGTAAGCGACAAAAATGTTTACAAATGAGATAAAGTATTGATATATAATCGTTTGAAATGTAGATAAAACCTATTGTTCTGTTGATAAAAAATAGTATTTTTGCAATTGGATTTTGCCTTTGTGTTTTTTTCAACACAATCAACACAATCAATAATAATAACAGACTATTTAAAAGAAAAACATATAAATATGAACACCAGAGAAATAAGTGAGAAGATAAATGCAGTGAAGAAAGAAAAAAATGCAATAATATTGGCTCACTATTATCAAATTCCGGAAATACAGGATATTGCAGACTATATAGGAGACAGTCTGAATCTGGCGCAAAAGGCAAAAGAGACTCAAGCGGATATCATATTGTTTTGCGGAGTACACTTTATGGGAGAAACTGCAAAAATACTGAATCCTGAAAAAAAAGTGTTAATACCGGACATGAATGCGGGATGTTCTTTGGCTGATTCTTGTAAATACTCTGATTTTAAAAAGTTTAAGGCAAAATATCCTGATCATGTGGTTATTTCATATATCAATTGTTCTGCAGAGATAAAGACTTTGTCCGATATAATATGTACTTCGGGGAATGCATTGCAGATAGTTAAGTCTTTACCTGAAAATCAAAAGATTATATTTGCTCCCGATAAGAATTTGGGAGGATATGTAAACAGAATGACGGGAAGGAACATGATTTTATGGAACGGTTCCTGCGAAGTACATGAATTGTTGACTGTTGAACATACCATAAAAATGAAAATGGAAAATCCGGATGCCGTTTTGATTGCACATCCCGAATGTAACAATGCGGTTTTGGAAATTTCGGATTTTGTAGGTTCGACACAGGCAATGATAAAGTATGTAAAGAATTCAAAAAACAAGAAATTCCTTGTGGCAACCGAATCCGGAATAATTCACCAACTTGGAAAAGACAATCCCGATAAGGAATTCATCGTCGTAACCCAAAGTGAAACTTGTGCATGCAACGATTGCAGACACATGAAACTTAATACAATGGAAAAAGTTCTTGATTCACTCGAAAATGAATGCCATGAAATTTCTTTGTCTGATGATTTGATAAAAAAAGCAGAGAAACCTATTTTGAGGATGTTGGATATTTCAAAACAACTTGGAATCATAAAATAGCCATACTTTGAAATATATCTCTTTAATAAATATATAATATCTACATATCTGTATATTAGTTGATTGTATGATTATATGGCTATACTGAAACAAATTTTTTAACTTTTTGAACAAGAAAAAAATCATCTTTCGATGGATTTATGGCATTTTTTATACTGTTCATCACTTTAAAACGGCAATAAAAATGAAAACAGTAAAAATCGGGACAGTATTTTTTTTGATTGCGATTTTTCTTTTGCCGTTTTGTACTGTGAAATCACAAAACAAAAAAATGCTGTTCAAAAGTTTGAATCCTCAAAATAAAATTTGGGCTGTTACTCATATCGTTCAAATTAAAAAAGCTTTGCATGTATCGGAACAAGTATTAAATACAATTGACAGCCTTTATGCCGAAAGAATTTTTGCTACAAATACGGAAGGAGGACATCTCGATGCGTTTCGACACATATATTGGATGTACAGTCTGTCTTCTGAAATAGGTGTGGAAAATGCAAGACGAATAGGAATTATTTATGAAGATTATAACAGATATGTGTTTGATAATCAATATAATTCTTCTTACGACAAAGCAGGAAGACTGATGGACGAATACAATAATGAAGTCGGTATTTACTTGTATTCAAAAATCGGATATAAAGACAAAAGTATTGTTCTTGAAAACATTAAAAACCTGATAATCAACGGATATGCAAAAATTATATCTAAAGATAAGTTACTCAGGAGTTTAGATAGAAACAATGAAATCATACCAGACAGTCTTTGGAGAGGAAAATGGGAAAATGAAAGATGTTTAATCAATTCAAATACAGGAACATGAAAATATTATTATTTTGTTTGTCATTATTTATCAGCAGTTTATGTTTTTCGCAATCCTATAATTATGCAATATATTGCAAGGACACTCTTTGCAGTGAGTATATGGCAGGAAGAGCATACAGGGAAAATGGAGACAAAAAGGCGGCCGAATTCATACGGAACGAATTGA
This sequence comes from Candidatus Onthomorpha intestinigallinarum, assembly GCA_019114015.1. Taxonomy (GTDB): domain Bacteria; phylum Bacteroidota; class Bacteroidia; order Bacteroidales; family P3; genus Onthomorpha; species Onthomorpha intestinigallinarum. The sequence goes on from DXGG01000117.1 coordinate 3,229, forward strand.
AAAAAAACAATGTGAAACTTCTCGGAGACAATGGTTTTCAAACCGTCGGGATATCAATAAACAATATATTGAATGCGGAATTGAAGTTGAATAATCAGTCGGACAGTCTGAAATTGGGCGAAGATTTTCTGGTCACGGGCTTCTCCCCTACTTCCGAAATTGAAATAAGGAATGTGAAACCTTTTGTTTTCAACGATAAGGAACATATATCGGAAGTCAAAACAAAAAAGTCGAAAGACAAGGTTCTTTTGTTCAATATGGGGGATTTGACATTTTACGACATTATGCATTTTGTCATGTCATTGGCAAAAGAAAACATAAATCCTAAACTGGTAATAGTTCAGAATTACGACAAAATAGAATATTTGATAGGTTCTTCCGTATCGTCTTTTCCTGTTCTGCAACTTAAAGGCAGGCCTTTTAAAAAGAAAATAGATTATTTGAATCTATCGATAGAAAGTACCTTTGATTCGGATTATGAGTCGCAGAATGTTTGGGCTGTTGTCGAGGGAACAAAATACAAGGACAGCTGTTTTGTTTTTGTATCTCATTACGATCATCTCGGCAAAGTGGGGAACATATATTTTCCGGGAGCCAATGACAATGCAAGCGGTGTAAGCGTTCTTTTGGATCTTGCAGGATACTATGCAAAGAATCCGGCGGAGTATTCCGTTGTGTTTATTTTTGTGACAGGAGAGGAAATAGGTCTTTTGGGTTCGAGCTTTGCTGCAATGAATCCTTTAGTGGACTTGACGAAAATAAAGTTTCTTTTCAATTTGGACATGTGCGGTACTGGTTCGACGGGAGTGGCTGTCATAAACGGAAAGAAAGAAAAGAGGGCGGGAGAGTTGCTTCAGAAAATAAACAGTGAGAACAACTGGTTTTCCAAGGTGGTACTTGGAGAAGAGTCCTGCAACAGCGACCATTGCCCTTTTGTGAAACGGGGAGTACCCGCTCATTTTCTGTTCACCTACGGATGCGAATACAACGAATATCACACCATATACGACAACGGCAAGGAACTGTTTTTCACCAAGCATATCGATTTCTGCAATCTGTTGAAAGAGTTTGTCGGAAGATACAGATGATGTTTCACGTGGCAACAATTTTATTTTTCATTACAACAGTCGGATAATCAGCTGTTTATGTCTTGTTTAATTCTGTCGGATTGAATCTTTGTTTTAAAAAAATGGAATAAGGATTGATGAAAATGGAATAAGGTTTCATTTTATCGAAATCAAATTAATTTCGTACATTTGCAAAGTTTAAGGTGTTGGTAAGATTAATAAAAGGTATATTATGAATTTTAGAGAAGCTGTTTTAGAGGGTATTCCCGATTATTTGCCACAGGCAAAGGAATACGACTTGAGTGTAAGTCATGCTCCCAAACGTAAGGACATATTGACTAAGGAACAGAAAAAACTGGCTTTGAAAAATGCCTTGAGGTATTTTGACAAGAAGTTTCATCCCGTTTTGGCTAAGGAATTTGCTGAGGAATTGGAAAAATACGGACGTATTTACATGTATCGTTTTCGTCCTGATTACAAGATGTATGCCCGTTCGATAGACGAATATCCGGCAAAGTGCAGACAGGCTGCGGCGATAATGCTTATGATTCAGAACAATCTGGATCCGGCTGTTGCCCAACATCCTCACGAACTTATTACCTAAGGAGGCAACGGAGCTGTCTTTCAGAATTGGGCTCAATATCGTCTTACGATGAAGTATCTTGCCGAAATGACTGAAGAACAGACTCTTGCGATGTATTCAGGTCATCCCATGGGATTGTTTCCTTCTCACAAGGATGCTCCGAGGGTTGTGGTGACAAACGGAATGGTCATTCCGAACTACTCGAAACCCGATGACTGGGAAAGATTCAACGCCTTGGGAGTCAGTCAGTACGGACAGATGACGGCAGGCAGTTACATGTATATAGGACCTCAGGGAATAGTTCACGGAACAACCATAACCGTCTTGAATGCGGGCAGAAAGATAAGCAAGGACGGTTTGGGGGGCAAGCTTTTCGTAACCGCCGGTTTGGGCGGAATGAGCGGTGCTCAGCCTAAGGCGGGAAACATAGCAGGCTGTGTTTCAATCACTGCGGAAATAAATCCTGCCGCAACCAACAAAAGACATGACCAGGGATGGGTTGACGAGGTTTACTCCGATTTGGACAAGTTGATGGAAAGGGTTCGGAAGGCTCGTCAGAACAAGGAGGTTGTTTCATTCGCTTATCAGGGTAATGTCGTTGATTTGTGGGAGTACCTGGTTGAACATGACATATCTGTTGATTTGGGTTCGGACCAGACTTCTTTGCACAATCCTTGGGCGGGAGGTTATTATCCTGTAGGATTGACACTTGAGGAATCCCAACGTATGATGGCGGAACAGCCGGACTTGTTCAAGCAGAAGGTGGAGGAGTCTTTGAGAAGACATGTTGCGGCAATAAACAAGTTGACAAGCAAGGGAATGTATTTCTTCGATTACGGCAATGCTTTTCTTTTGGAAGCCTCGAGAGCGGGTGCGGATATAATGAAAGAGGATGGTACATTCCGTTATCCTTCTTATGTTCAGGATATTATGGGTCCTATGTGCTTCGATTACGGTTTCGGTCCTTTCCGTTGGGTTTGTACTTCGGGCAAACCGGAGGATTTGGACCTTTCCGACAATATAGCAATGAACGTATTGGAGGAAATAGCAAGGACCGCTCCTGCGGAAATACAGCAGCAGATGCATGACAACATAACATGGATCAAGGGAGCGAAGGCCAATCATCTTGTAGTAGGTTCACAGGCCCGTATATTGTATGCGGATGCCGAGGGAAGAACCAGGATAGCTTCCGCTTTCAACAAGGCCATAAGAGAAGGCCGGATATCGGCTCCTATTGTTTTGGGAAGGGATCATCATGATGTTTCAGGTACTGACTCTCCTTTCAGGGAAACTTCAAACATATACGATGGTTCATCCTTTACTGCCGATATGGCTGTGCAGAATTGTATAGGTGACAGCTTCAGAGGTGCCACGTGGGTTTCCTTGCACAACGGCGGAGGCGTCGGTTGGGGAGAAGTGATCAACGGTGGATTCGGTATGGTTGTGGATGGAAGTGACGATGCCGAAAGAAGATTGAGGAGCATGTTGTTCTGGGATGTCAACAACGGTATAAGCCGTCGTTCATGGGCGAGAAATGAAGGTGCTGTTTTCGCAATAAAGAGAGCAATGGAGACGGAACCAAGGTTAAGGGTTACTTTACCGAATATTGCCGATGATTCGTTGATAGACGGTATATTTTAATTTGAAACGAAAAAAAGAGAAGGAAATTCTCCTTCTCTTTTTTTGTTTTGTTTACTGATAAACAGTGGATTGGTGTAAACATTGATATATTCTTTCACGTGAAACAGGTTATCGGTTCCGATAAAAAATGGTATGCTTTGTATGTGCAGCCCCGTAAGGAGAAAGTTGTTGACAGGGAGTTGACAAAAAGGGGTTATGAATCTTATCTGCCGTTAAGGAAGGAGTTGCATCAATGGAAGGACAGAAAGAAAATGGTGGAGTGTCCCTTGTTTAATTCCTATGTTTTTGTAAGGATATTTGAGAATCAGCAATGGGATGTTCTTCAGGTGCCGGGTGCGGGAAGGTTCGTATGGTTTGGGGGCAGACCGGTTGCCGTTCCGGATTATCAGATAGAGTCCGTGAAAATTCTTTTGGACAGATCCGTTGATTTCGACTTGGAAAACGAATATATAGAAAAGGGAGATTTGGTCAGGATAGAGGGAGGAAATTTTGCAGGTCTGACCGGAATGGTTAAGTACTGCGATAACGGACCTAAATTTGTTGTGGCGATAGATTCCATCGGCATAAATCTTACCGTAAGTGTCGATCGGAAAGATTTGGAGAAAATGAAAAACGTAAAAAACAAATAGTTGTCATGAAGCAATTTTTCAAGTTTACTTTCGCATCCTGTCTCGGATGTTTGATTTCGGGTGTACTGCTTATATTTTTTCTTATAGGCGTTATAGGTTCTGCGATTCCGTCAGGTGAAACTGCAAGTGTTGAGATAAAGGACAATTCCGTTTTGAGGATAGAGTTGAACAGACCTGTATATGACAGGGAAGTGAGTGATATTTCCATGTTGGGAGGAATTGTCAATGGAGAAATAAATTCTCCCATAGGATTGACCGAGTTTATAGTTGTACTGAAAAAAGCCAAGACGGACAAGAGTGTCAAGGCGGTTTTGTTGGATTTGTCTCCGCTTCAGACCTATGGCTGGGCTACGGTTGAGGAAATGCGGCAGGCTTTGCTCGATTTCAAGAAGTCCGGCAAGAAGGTTTATGCTTATGGAGATGTGTTGCCCCAGTCTTCTTATTATCTTGCAACTGCGGCGGATGAGATTTATCTTAATCCGGCCGGCATGTTGACAATTATGGGTTTGGGTGCAGAGGTGGTTTATTACAAGGATCTGCTCTCGAAATTCGATGTGGATGTGGACTTGATAAGGCCTAAGAACAATTCGTACAAGAGTGCGGGGGAGAGTTACGTGAACAATAAAATGTCTTCTGAAAACAGGGAACAGATAAAGACTTATTTGAATTCAATATGGAACTATGTTTCGGACAACATTGTTAAGTCAAGAGGATTGGATTCGGAGCAGTTCAACAGCAAGGTTTCTTCTCTTGAATATTTTTTGCCCAAGGATGCCTTAAGGTTCGGCATGATAGACGGATTGAATTTTAAAACGGATGTTGAAGAGATTATTGTCTCAAAAGTGAGGAAACAATTTGGGATAGGGGAGAAAGCAAAGGTGAACTTCGTAAAATATTCCAGGTATAGGGAGAGTATAATGGATATTTTCAAGCCTGCCAAGGAAAATGTAGCGATAGTATATGCTTATGGAGGAGTGAATCAGGGTAAAGGCTCCGATTTGACAATAGGAAGCGAGACAATAGTCAAGGCAATAAGGGAAGCGGTTGAAAACAAGAGTGTAAAGGCCATAGTTTTCAGAGTCAATTCTCCCGGAGGGGATGCCGTCGCATCAGAACTTATAATCAATGAAATAATAAAGGCAAAAAAAGTCAAGCCGGTTATAGTTTCCATGGGGGATGTGGCTGCTTCGGCGGGCTATGAGATGAGTTCAAATGCTTCAAAAATAATGGCTTCTCCTGTTACCATTACCGGATCAATAGGGGTATTCGGGGTTTTGCCTAACTTTGCAAGGACATTGAAAAATAATTTGGGTATAACGTTTGATACAGTAAAAACGCATGATAATTCCATAGCTTTATCCCTTACGACTCCGGCGTCTGAAACCGCAAGGTTGATGATGCAGAACAATGTTGAGAATTTCTATGACAATTTTTTGACGAGGGTTGCTACGGGCAGGAATTTGAGCAAAACATTTGTGGATTCGGTTGCAAGAGGCAGGGTATGGTCCGGAGCCGATGCCGAAAAAATAGGATTGATAGATGAATTCGGAGGCCTTGAAAAGTCTATAGCTGCTGCTGCTCTGGCGGGTAATTTGAAGTCTTACGGTTTGGTGGCGTATCCTAAGGCCAAGGATTTGGCAACACAAATAATAGAATCTTTTTCAGGGGAAACGGACATGAAACTTTTTACCAAACAGTTGGGCAAGCCTTATTCGTTTTTCTTGGAGCTGAAGGATATTTGTCAGATGCAGGGTGTTCAGGCGAGGATGCCTTATTTGATAAGGTTCTGATTTTTGTTGCAGGATTGTATATTGGATTTTAGTTTGTCGAACTTTATTCTGTCCAGTGCACTGTGTTTTTTTGCTCTGTTGAAGTCGCTTTTTTCCAAGGAGTCTTTTTCTGCCTTTGAAAGAAGATTGGTGATTTCTTTTCTTTGCAAGAATTCTTCTGTACGGACGATTCGGGCTTTTTTATTCCAGATGCAGTTTTCAAGACATATGTCGCATCCGTATATGTAATTGTCCAATCTTATGCTTTCGGGAATATTTCCTTTGTTTTCTATCGTATGATA